>CAIZEE010000659.1 GCA_903931835.1 uncultured Elstera sp. | reverse complement strand
TACCCGTCGGCATTCAGCGCGTCACCGAACTCACTCTACACAGTGAGCTCATGGCCGGTTTTGAATAATCAGGGCAATATCAGCACGATATTGATATTTTTGAATCAGGCCCCCGCAGCACTGACGCCCAGCCAACTTACGGCCCTCGCGGCACAATTTTCAGTCACCGTGCGCTACACGACCGTGACGCCGAGCGCGGCCTCGATAACAGGATCGACGATCAGCCTGACGCTGCCCGTGCCGATCAATCCGAACCCCGGCAATTACCCGGCATCTAACCCCTACGCGAACCCTTGCACTGTCACCTGTAGCGTTACTCTATCGGGGATCGGCACGACGATCACGGCCGCCAGTAATCCTAATTTATACCTCGTAAGTCCTGGTGCGACCAACCAGACACTGTCAAATCTGACCTTTGCGTCGGTGGTTGGCGCCGGCAGTAGTTCTGCTGCCGAACTCCTGACGCAAACCATCACGGGGAAAATATCCAAGAATGGCACGTCGCTGCCGGGCGCGTTTGTGCGCGCCGAAATCATCCGCGTTTCTCCGCACACGCAGGTTACGTCAGCCCATGTGAGCCTGCCCGTGATCAGTGGCGGCACCAAGGTGGTGCTTAATGATGTGCCACTCCAACTGATAGACACACTGGAGGGCGAGGGCCTGGATTTCATCACTGCGGTAGACAACGCAGAGCCTGGTGGTCCGGGCAACGACCCGTTCGCTTGTAGTCAGTGCCTGTCGCAAATTTTCGCAGCATCCGCTGCTGCGGGCCAGTCGACGATAACAGGCTATGTGAACTACATCGCACCGTCATCGGGCGGCGCGGCAGTCGCCTTTCTGTCAGCGATACCAGCCGACAGCGTTGCGTTGCAATATGCGCAAACCCTGTCGGGGGCGTCGATGCCGCCGGTGCAAAGCTACCAGGTCCAGGTGGCGACCGGACCGACCAATATGGGTGCCATCACCGGTGTCGGCGGAGATAGCAACGTCACCGGTCAGCTTGTCCTCCAGAGTGTTGGACAACGGCTTGTGCTGTCGGGCGAAGGACCGGTTTTTGCCGAGGCCGATGTCAACGGCAATTATCGCTTGAGCGTGGCTCTGGACACTGTTGCACCCAACAGAGAGGCGCAGACCGTAGTCGTGTTGATGTCGGTGCTTGAGCCGGGAGGTCAGGACGCAAACGGCAACCAGATTCCCTGGAAACTCGGCACTTATTTCGATCCGTCGCTGTCCGGCTATCTACCCTTCAAACCCGACATCAACGTTGGCGCGGCGGCAAACACGCCCGGAACCACTTTCACGACGTCAACCTCAACAACCGGTTCAAATGGCGGAACGGTTCAGAATATCGATACGGCGCTGATTGGGTCTACGCCGATCAGCTCTACGAGTTCATCCGCATTATACGACAGTTGGACGCTGCTCGGTTTCCCCGGGAATATTGCTCGAAACACAACCAGCCTCGGCAGCTTTAAATCAGCCACGTTTCTGATGGGCGCTAATCCCGTGGATGGCAGCATCCAGTCCTACTGGTATCCGGTTTACAACGATAGCGGTAATGCGCAGGACAATAATTCGTACAACACCCTAAATGCTGTCGGCCTTGGGGAGGAGACGTTTGTCTTGACCGGAAATACGGTGAAGTCTGACTTTGAGTTTAATGGCCGGCAGGCGACGGTAAATAATATTGGCAGCACGTTCGGCTCAGGATTGGCGCTGGCTCTCAATATGCAGGGTCACACCATGCAATCCTACACCTACGGAACGAACCCTGTTACGGGCGCTTCAACTTATGCACCGCAAGTGGTCAATTACCCGCTTGCGTCGCCAACGCTAACCAGCGCGCCGCTGCCGGCGGGTTGGTCGTTGATCACCTATAATGGGGCGAATACCGGGGATCCCTCGCTGCTGGGCGCCACCGCCACGGCGGGCTCGCCCGTCACCATGATCATCAGTGCGTCCGACAACAGCGCCGCGCAGACCTGGATCAAGGGTGCGACGACTCAGAACACTCTGACATCTCTCACGCCTGGCGCTGCTTATTTCGTCTATCTGCCAACTGCGGCGACCGCATTCACATTTAGGTGAACGGCCAACGTCATCCGACGATCAAAGGGGGGCATCTGCCCCCCTTTTTTCTTTCCTCATCCGTATCGCGCAGCCTGAGGTTAGCCTTCAACCTGAATCATCGATCAAGGGATGGCCTTCCGGATGGAGAGAGGGGAACCCGTGTAAGGCGCTGTAGTCTAACCAGTCCGCGACTGTGAAATCACCCCGCTTTCGGAGTTAGTTCGGCGCGTCTCAGGGCATTCAAGACTGTTTGAACCGTCAAAATCTGCGGCAATATGACGGGCTCTTGTTGATGAGGGCCATAATACACATACAACGGGACCCCTATTCGCTCAAATAAGGACATATATTTTCTAATTGAGTCGTCGTTATTTGTCGAATCGCCATCCATCCTCCGTGATCATAGGAAAATGCGATTGGAGTTGTGTGGAGTTGTGCCTCGCTAATATGGATTGTTATGGATCCGCCGAGCGGCGGCCGCTGTGATGTTGCGTGGCAGCTGTACCGCTTGTGTGCCAATTGCGCTAAGTCGAGCGCATCCGAAAACTGGATGTCGCCTCTATAGAATTGATTATATTGGTAAATCTGGTGCCGGCGGCAGGATTTGAACGCGCGACCTTCGGTTTGCAAAACCGTTCTGAGGGGCACTCTGGGTCGTTTCATTGGATATATAATCTATATAAGTCAGACAGTTAGCGCATCCGGGCAGCGCTGGGCATCCCCGGGCATTGCAGCTCAGTGCACCTAAATTGCACCATTAAGCTAGCTCGTCATCGCAATACGGACGGAGCGTCAGCGTGCTAATCGTCTCGATCTCCTCCGGGAGCTGATTGGCGTGACGAACAGGATGTCGGCAGGATCGCCGCGCGGTTCGATCTGCCATATGCCATCGGCCGGGGTCAACCGGACCTCCTCGATCGATCCATTGAAATATCGGGATCTCAAAGGTGCGGCCTCTTTTGTTCTTTCATTGCGGGGGCACGGGCAGAGGAGACCTAATCCATCTTCCTTATAATGAATTGGATAATTCGCAAAGGCATAAAAAATTGCTTCCAAATACTCGCTTAAATAGATACTTTAATACCGGCCGAGCTAGGACGAATATCCGGCTAAACTAGGACAAGATACCCAATTTTGTAGGGACGCCTAGTAAATAACTCTCACTAAGGCGGACTAGTCCCATCAAAATGAATCCGCCTCCTGCTGCGCGCTCCAGATTGTTGTCGTACGCGCACATTGCTCGCCGGATCGCGCTGGCGTTGGCGATGTCTATTTGCACCGCGCAGGCGGCTCATGCAGCGCTCGATGTTTCGATCAGCATCTCGGCGAGCTATCCCAATCCGATCGCCCCCGGTGACCTGACCTCGTTCCACATCACGCTGGCCAACAGCAATGCCGCATCGACCGTCACCAATGCGGCCTTCACCGATACGATGCCCGCAGCCCTGGTCATCGCGGGCGCCGGGTTAACGAGCTATGTCTGCAAAGACGGCTCAGGCATATCAGTCGCTCCGACGGGAACCGTTACCGCGGTGCTTGGCGCCAGCAGCATCAGTTTGACCGGGGGAACGGTGCCGGTGGCCCTGGCTGGCGGTGCCAGCGGTGAATGCGACATCGACGTGGAAGTGACGTCGGTCGCCGCCAATACGGTACAGACCAATACGATTCCAGTCGGCGCGGTCACCGGCACCGATACCGGTGCGGTGTCCAACGGAACGCAGGCTCAGCAATCGGTTACGATCACGGCACTGAACGCTCCGACGATCAGTAAGAGTTTTTCGCGTGTCACCGTCATCAAAAGCGATCAGACGGTGCGCCTTAGCGTCACGATCGACAATTCCAACAACCCGGGCAAGAATCTGCCTCTCAATACTGCGGTAAACTCGCCGGCCTGGGCGATTCGCGATGTGTTGCCGGCCGGACTTGAGGTTGCGGCAACGCCCAACGCCACATCGACCTGCACCGGTGCCGGTGTGGCTCCCACTTTCGCTCCTGCGGCGACGGCGACGACGCTGGTGGCAACGGGCGGCACCGTGGCGGCCGGTGAAACCTGCACCCTGGCGGTCGACCTTGTCGGCACCACAACCAGCGGCAATTACAGTACGGCGATTACCAACACGATCGACCGCAACAACGATTTCGGTAATCAGCGTGGCCTGGTGCCTCCCGCCAATGCCACGGCCAATCTGACGATCGCCTCGCCGTTACAGGTCAGCAAGTCGTTTACGCCAGGCACGGTCGCCGCCGGGCAAGCCGCCACCCTGACGATCACGCTGCACAATGCGAGTCCGCTCAACGCTATCCCGCTGACGTCCTTCTCAGACAGCCCAATCGACGGAATCGGTAATGCCGGCTATGGGCTCAAGGTCAATACGGCAACCACGACCTGCGCCGGTAGCGGCGTCGTTGCCAATGGCGGCAACACAGGGATCACGTTGACCGGTGGTTCCATACCTGCATCGTCAAGCTGCACCATTACCGTCAACTACACGGGAACGCTGCAGAGCGCGGGCGTGCCTCAGTCCTTTACCGATACGATCCCATCCGGTGCGGTGGTGACACCCGACCCGTCGATCATCAGTCAGCCCGCGACCTCCAGCGTAACGCTCGTCGACCAGCTCACCGTCAGTAAAGGCGCCAATCTCACGGGAAACATAGCGCCCGGCAACCCGATCCAATACACGCTGACCGTCAATAATTACTCCACCGGTACGCTTAACAATCTCAAGGTCACCGACACCCTCCCGACCGGCATGATCGCCTTACCGGCCCTCCCGGCAGCGCCGTCCTTGGCTGGCGCTGCCTGCTCCGGCTTGACGACCAACATTCCGGCGCTGCCCGCCACCACCGGCGCACCGCAATTCACGATCGCGAGCATGACCGGCAATAGCGGCCCGAGTGCCACATCCTGCACGATCACCTTCTGGGCCATGTCGCCGACCGGTGTTGCGATCGGCACCAATCTGAGCAATTTAATCGCCGTGGGCGGGGCAGGTGCGGGCGGCGTCGTCAATGCCGGCGCGTCCAACACGGTAACCGCGACTGTTGCCAGCGAAGTGACCGTCGCCAAAGCCTTCAGCCCGGCCTCTCTTTACGAGGGATCGGTTTCGCGGCTGACCGCGACATTCACCAATCTCTCGGCGCAGCCGCTTACCAACGCTAGTTTCACGGACAGCCTGCCGATCGGCAGCGCCGGCTCACAGCTGATCATCGCCAATCCTGCCAATGCGTCCAGCACCTGCAGCGGCGGTTCCCTGACGGCGACCCCCGGCAGCTCGACCCTATCGATAAGCGGCGCCTCGGTCCCGGCACGGGCCAATAACGGCAGCGGCGCCTTCGGCACCTGTACCGTCTCGGTCAATGTGATTGGCGCGGCCGGAGTTTACACCAACACATTGCCCCCCGGCGCATTGACGGCGACCGAGACTTACGCCGATGCGACCACTCATGCGGCATCGAGCCCTGGGCCGGTATCGGCAAGTCTGACGTATCAATCGGCGCTGACCGCCGGCAAATCGTTCTCGCCGGCAACGGTCGATTCCGGTGGCAAATCGACAGTGACGGTGCTGCTCGGCAATACCGGCACTGGAACACTCAATGGCGTCAGCGTCATCGATCCGCTGCCGGCCGGCATGGTGGTCGCGACCCCGGCCAATGCCTATACCACCTGCGGCGCCGGTACCGTTGCCGCCGCTTCGGGCTCGCAAAATCCCAGCCTGAGCGGCGCCGTCATCCCCGCCGGCGCTCAATGCGCCTTCCTGTTCGATGTCACGGCGACCGGCGCCGGGAACTGGGTGAACAGCATCCCCATCGGCAATGTGACGGCGACCGGAGGAGTTCACAACGTCTCCGCCGTGACCGCCACCCTGACCAACGCCTCGGCCGGTGCGATCTCGGTCACCAATAACGCCGTGCCGAACAGCCTGACAGCACCGGGGCAGAACAGCGTGCTGACGATCACGCTGACCAATTCGGGGACGCTGTCGGTGACCGGTACCCGCTTGACGGACTTTTTCACCCTCGACGGCACGTCGAGCGGCGCCACGACCGGCATGGTGATCGCCGGGACGCCCAATGCGGCGACGACTTGCGCCGGCGGTATCGTCAGTGCCGTCGCCGGCGGCACCAACGTATCGCTGTCGAACGCCGCGCTGGCGGCCGGTGCGGCCTGCACGATCACCGTGAATGTCACGTTGAACACATCGGGGACAGTGCAGGATACGATCCCGGTTGGCGCAGTCACCACTGACCAGGGCCTGAAGAACACGCTGTCGACGGTGACCAGCCTTTCCGCCGGCTCGAATCTCGGCGTGACCAAAACCTTTATTCCGGCGGTGATCACGCCCGGCGGCCGCTCACGCCTGCAGGTCACGGTCGTCAATCCCGTCGTACTTCTGGCTTCGAATGTGGCGCTGACCGACACTCTTCCAGCGGGGCTGACGATACCGGCGGGAGCCAATCCGACGACGACTTGCATCGGGGCCGCCGTAACGTCCACCGCCAATTCGGTCAGCATCGCCGGCGGTTCGGTCGCCGCTAATTCGAGCTGTGTGACGCAGATCGATGTGACCGCCGCGGCAGCCGGAGCCTATACCAATACCATCCCCGCTGGCGCCGTGACCGCCACGATCGGCAGCACCCCGACCAGTAATCCGGCACCGGCGACGGCACCTTTGCAGGTCAGTAATCCAGCGACGGTCGCCAAGTCGTTCAGCCCCGCTGCGGTCTCTCCCGGCGCGCCATCGACCTTGACGATCACGCTCAGCAACCCCAACAGCGCAGCGCTGACCGGGGCTGTACTGTCCGATGCTCTGCCGACTGGCCTTACGGTCGCCCTCACACCGACCGCCTCAACAACCTGCGCCGGCGGCACGGTCACGGCGGCGGCTTCCGCAACCTCGGTCACGCTCACCGGCGGCACCATACCGGCCAACGGGTCTTGCACCGTCATCGTCAAAACGGTCAGTAACGTCGCCGGCACTTACGTCAATTCGGTTGCGGCCGGGTCACTGGCCACCGATCAAGGCGTCACCAATCAGATCGGCGCGACGGGTACCGTGGTCGTTACCGATCCGCCGACCGTCAATAAGCAATTCAGCCCTGTGTCGATCCCGGCAAACGGCACCTCGACGCTCAGCATTGTGCTGGGGAACACCAACAGTTCGGCCGCTACCCTGACCTCGGCGTTGACCGATACCTTGCCGACATCGCCCGGCCCGATCGTCGTCGCCACGCCTAATGGTCTGGGCGGGACCTGCACCACCGGCAGCGTCACCGCCGCCGCCGGAAGCGGCACGATAACCTATGCGAGCGGCGCCTCGATTCCGCCCGGCGGCTGCACCATCCTGGTCAATGTGACGGGTGCCGCCACCGGCACCTATAACAATGATATCCCGGTCAACGGCCTGCAGACATCGCTCGGCAAGAATGTCGAGCCCGGCGATGCCAATCTGGTGATCAGCCCGCTCGGCTTCATTTCGGGCCGTGTCTTCAAAGACAACGCTGTTACCCCCAACGGGATCTATGGTGGCACCGACACACCGATTTCCGGCGTCACGGTCACCTTGACCGGCACCGATTACGGGGCCGACGGGGCGCCCGGTGGCGGCGACGACGTCGCGGTCAACCTGACGACGACGACGGACGCGCTCGGCAATTACGCGTTCACGGGGCTGAATGCCGGCAACTATACCGCCACGGTGCCGAGCCAGCCGACTGGCACGCTGACCAGTATCACAACGGCCGGTACGATCAGCGGCACAGGCACGCCGGGCACCGCCACCGCGACCACCGTCTTGCCCAGCAAGATTTCGGGCATCATCCTGTTGAAGAATGCCGGCGTGACCGCCTCGTCACCCAACAACAATTTCTCCGAGATCGTGTCGTCTAGCATTTCCGGCACGGTCTTCCTCGACCTCAATAACAACGGCACTCAGGACTTAGGCGACACGGCGCTGGTCGGCGTCACTGTTCAATTGCTGAACGCGTCGAATAGCGTGATCGCTACTGTCGTCACAGACGCCAGCGGCAATTACAGCTTCACGGGTCTGGTGCCGGGCATCTATTCGGTGCGCGAGCCGACGCAGCCAGCCAACACGTCCAACGGGATCACGACCGCCGGCACAGTGCCGAACGGCGGAACGGTCGGCACCGCAACGTCCACCACGACCCTGCCGAGCGCCATTACCGGACTGACCCTGCCGCCCAACACGGCCAGCCGAAACAACAACTTCGCGGAAATCGCCACCGGACGGCAGATCTCGGGCCGGGTTTTCATCGATACCCAGAATAACGGCATTTTTGATGGGGCCGACACCGGCATCAGCGGCGTCAGGCTGAACCTGACCGGCACAGATCTGAATGGTCTGGCGGTGACTGCCACGACGGTCACCGGATCTGACGGAAGCTTCACGTTCTCCGGATTGGCCGCTGGCACTTATACCGTCACCGAGCCGACCCAACCGGCCAATACCACAAACGGCATCACGACCGCAGGGAGCACCGGCGGCACGGCGACCATCCCGACCGTTCTGCCCTCGTCGATCTCGACCATCGATCTGACCGGCACCAACACGATCTCGTCGGGCAATAATTTCGCTGAGATCGGCGTTCCACAAACCAATACCGGCGTGATCTCAGGCAAAGCCTATGTCGACGCCAATAACAACGGCCTCAAGGACGCCGGCGAGGTCGGCATCCCCGGCGTCACGATCAAGTTGACGGGCACCACAGTAACCGGCACGGCGGTCAGCCAGACA
Source organism: uncultured Elstera sp. (assembly GCA_903931835.1). Taxonomy (GTDB): domain Bacteria; phylum Pseudomonadota; class Alphaproteobacteria; order Elsterales; family Elsteraceae; genus CAIZEE01. The sequence continues at coordinate 6,628 of CAIZEE010000659.1, read as the reverse complement.
GTCTCGACCGCTGCCGACGGTTCCTTCGTCTTCACCGGTCTGTTCGCCAGCGACACCACGGGCTACACCCTCACCGAGATTCAGCCCGCTGGCTACACCGACGGCAAGACCACAATCACCAATGGTAGCCCCGGTGCGCCGAGCAGCGGCAAGCCGGTCGAAGTCAGCAATACCGATGTGATCACTGGCATCAAGCTGGTGAATGGCGGCAACCTGCCCGGCTATCTGTTTGGCGAGGTGGCTGTCCCGACGCTGAAATTCCCGATCGTGGACGGTTATGTGTGGTTCGACAGTAATGGCAGCCGTGTCCGGCCCGTGGATGGAAGCCAGGCCGGGGAGCCCGGCTGGACCGTCGAGCTGACGCAGAACGGCACCTCGATCTGCACCGTCCAGACTGACGGCACCGGGTTCTACCAATTCGACAATCTGCACTGCCCGAATTATTCGGGCGGCCTGCCGGTCGGCAGCGGCTTCGTGATCAATTTCAGCAAGAATGGCAATAGGCTACCCAATGTGCCGATTTCCGGCGGCAATCAGGGGCAGGTGCCGTCGACCGGTGGCCAGATCGTCGGCATCACCTTGACGGCGGGGCAGGCGGTGGTCGAACAGGATCTGCCGCTGGATCCGGCAGGCATCGTCTATGACTCCGTCACCCGCAAGCCAGTGACGGGGGCGACGGTCAGGATTTCAGGCCCAGCCGGCTTCGATGCCGCCACTCAACTGGTGGGCTCCACTGCCGCCCAGACGCAGGTCACCGGCACCGACGGCTTCTATCAGTTCCTGCTGCAAAACAATTTCCCGTCGGGCACCTATACATTGACCGTGACGGCGCCCTCGAGCTATCTGCCCGCACCCTCGGCTACGCTGCCGCCCTGCAACGGCACCGCCAATATCGGATTGCTTCCGGACCCTGCACTGATCCAGAGCAGCTTCAGCGCTCCAGCACAGTCGGTGACGCCGCAGCTGAACCCGGCCGGTTGTGTCGGCGCCATTGCCGGCGGCGCGCATACGACGCAGTACTATCTCAGCTTCCACATAACCAATGGCGGCTCGGCGCCGATCCTCAACAACCATATTCCGCTCGACCCAATCCAGGTCGGCGGCTTGGTCGTCACCAAGACCACCCAGATGGAGAATGTGTCGGTCGGCGGGCTGGTGCCTTACACGATCACCGTGACCAACACTCTGAAGGTCGCGTTGAGCGGCGTGGACGTGCACGATCAGATGCCACCGGGCTTCAAATACCGGAATGGCAGCGCCCGGCGCAACGGGCTGGCTGCACCGCCCATCGTGACCGGTCGGGCGCTGGATTGGACCGGCCAGAGCTTCGCGCCCCAAGAGAAGAAGATTTTTACCATCGTTCTGGCGGTCGGGACCGGCGTCGGCGAAGGTGAGTTTGTCAATCAGGCCTGGGTCGAAAACGGTCCGAACGGCAGCGTGATGACCAACATCGCGACCGCCACGGTGCGAATTATCCCGGACCCGACCTTCGACTGTCCGGACGTCATCGGCAAGGTCTTCGACGACAGGAACGCCAATGGTTATCAGGACGACGGGGAGCCCGGCATTCCGGGCGTGCGTCTGTCCACCGTGCGCGGCCTGCTGATCACAACCGATGCCGAGGGGCGTTTCCATGTGCCCTGCCCGGAAATTCCGAACGCGGATCGCGGCTCGAATTTCGTGCTGAAGCTTGACGACCGCACGCTGCCGACCGGCTATCGCCTGACGACGGAAAATCCGCGCGACATCCGCCTGACTGCCGGCAAGCTCAGCAAGCTGAATTTTGGCGCCACCATCCACCGCGTCATCCGCGTCGAATTGTCGGATGCGGCGTTTGAGCCGGGTTCGACCAGGCTTCTGCCCGAATGGCAAAAGCAGATCGACGATCTGCCGGCGACGCTCGACCAAAGGCCTTCAGTCGTGCGCATCGCCTACGCCCGAGGACAGGAAACGGCAGATTTGGCAAAGGACCGTGTGGCGGTGCTGAGTGACAAGATCCAAGACCAATGGCAGGCACGGGAAGGGCGCTACACCCTGATCATCGAGACGGAGGGTGCGGAATGAGGCTGGCATTGCCAAGGTCAATGCGCCCGGCCCGGATTGCCTTGATCGTCGGGAGTCTCGGCATCGCCTCGGGCGGCGTTCACGCTCAGGAGGAGGATATCCGTGGCAAGATGGTCGATCACAGCGACACCTTGCCGATGGGTTCGCCGTCGAGCAGCGAGCGTGAAGCCAACCGTATCGCCGGCATGCCGCAATCGGCTTTGGACATCACCGAACGCCGAATGATGCTGGAAGCGCAGGCGCCGCAAACCCCGCCGACCCAGGCGGAGACGATGGAGGATACGCTCGACAACGCGAATTTCGAGTCGGGCAGGGCGGTGCTCATGCCGCGCGCGTTACAGATGCTGGATGATCTCAGCAAGCACCTGAAAGACAAAGATAATATTCGCTTTGAGATCGTCGGCCATACCGACAATCAAGGCATCGCCCCCGCATTGCGTCCGACCTTCAAGGACAATCAGGCCCTGTCGGAAGCACGCGCCCTGGCCGTCGCACATTATTTGAAGCAGATACTGCATCTGCCGGCGGAGAGCTTTGCCGTGAGCGGCAAGGGCGATACCATGCCGGTTGCGGACAACAACACGGCTGAGGGCATGGCGAAAAACCGCCGAACCGTCCTCAGGGTCTGGTACGACGTGAAGCTTGCCACGACGCCGGCACCGCCGCAGCCGGTAGAAAAGCTGGTCACCGACCATGCCTGCGCGCCCAAGGCTGCGGAGTCGGGCAAGCCTTTCTCGATCAGCGTCGACGGACAGCCCTTGGGTGCTGACAGCGCTCAGCAGGAAGCTGATCGCGAGCGCTGCGTGGATGTGGCGCTGGCGCAGTCCGACATCCAGGTAAAATATGACCCGATGCACGTGGCGCCGGCGCTCAACGCCTGGGTCCTTCCAAGTAGCGTGGCGCGCGGCAAGCCGGCGGAGTTCCGAACCTATACGAACTATGCGTGGTGGCTGCGCAAGGCCGAACTACGCCTCTTCGCCAAAGGCGAGAACCCGCAGGATAGGCCTGCGGCAGTCATCCCTGTGCCGGTCGGTGGAGCGGTGCAGTGGATGGTTCCCCAGGACGCGCCTGCCGAAATGGGTTTCGTGCTGCGCGTCTATGATGAAGAGGGGCATTTCGACGAAACCGCCCCCAAGCCGCTTCATATCCTGAACCACTACGACGCCATCGCCGAGGATGAACGCAGGCAGCGCGATTGGCTGACCGGCTATGGCGAAAACAGCCTGCTATTGAAGAACATCGTCGCCAGCGGCGGCACGGTGACGGTCAGCGGCAAGGAGATCAAGCCAGGTCAGGTCGTCACCGCCCTGGGCATGCCGGTCCCCGTCGATGACCAAGGAAAATTCGCCGCCCGCCAGATCATGCCGGCCGGTAACCACACGGTTGAGGTGGAGGTCAAGGATCAGCAGGGGGTCGGCACGCTCTTCCGCCGCAATCTGTCGATCGCCGACAGCAATGATTGGTTCTACGTGGCGCAGGCGGATGTCACGATTGGCCACGACCATACCACCGGGCCGGCGGCTCTGGTGACCCAGGATGGCACGCATTACAACAACAGTACCTGGTACGACGGACGTGGTGCCTTCTTCGCCAAGGGCAAGCTCGGTGACGATTATACGCTGACGGCGAGCGCCGACACCGGCGAACAGCCGATCAAGGACCTGTTCTCCAACTTCCATGAGAAAGATCCTTATTATCTGCTGCGCAACATAAATCAGGATTATTTCTATCCGGTCTATGGCGACGACAGCACGATTGTCGACGGCGCGCCGACGCAGGGTAAGTTCTACATCAAGGCGGAGAACGGCAACTCCTATGCGATGTGGGGCAATTTCAAGACCAGCTGGACCAATACGGAGCTGACGCAATATACCCGCGGTCTCTATGGCGGGAATCTGCTCTGGCAATCCCGCGATGCCACGAGCTTCGGCGAGAGAACGACAACCGTTAATGCTTTCGCCGCCGAACCCGGGACCCTGCAGTCCCGTGAGTCCTTCCGCGGGACCGGCGGGTCGCTCTATTACACGCATCATCAGGATCTGACCCAGGGATCGGAACAGGTCTGGGTCGAAATCCGCGATCCGGATTCCGGGCTGGTCCTGCAGCGTACCGCGCTGGCCGCGGTTCAGGATTACGATATCGATTATCTGCAGGGCCGGGTGAACCTGCATGCGCCGCTGGCATCAGTGGCGGCATCCGGTACGCTCGTGCAGAGTTCGAGCCTTAACGGCAATCCGGCTTACTTGGTCATCGCCTATGAGTACGTGCCGGGCTTGTCGGCTGTCTCGGGCAGCGATGTCGGCCTGCGCGCCAGCCATTGGTTCAATGACAATATCCGGCTCGGTACGACGATCTATCACCAAGGGGAATCGGGCTCCGACCAGACCCTGAAGGGACTGGACGGCACGGTGCGCTATGCGGCGGGGACCTGGGTGAAGGCGGAAGTTGCGCAATCAAAGGGTATGGGCAGTGAGAACTTGTCCTCGGTCAGCGGCGGCCTCGACTTTAACGAGAACAACGCCACCGGCGAAAAAGCCATCGCCAAGCGCGTCGACGTGGCGATCGATATTGCCGATATCCTCAAGGAAGAGAGGGGCCGTCTGGCCGGCTATTGGCAAGATCAAGGTGCGGGTTTCTCCGGCCCTGGCCTAATCTCACCCGGCAGCGAGGCTTTGCGCAGGCTCGGGCTTGCTGCAATACAGCCTATCGGTTCGCGAACCGAAATCGCCGTAAAAGCCGATAACAGCGAATCGATTACTCAGACCGACAGCGAAGTCGAAGTGGCGGCGCGCCACAAGCTCGACGCGGAGTGGGGCGTGTCGCTCGGCGTCCGGGATGATAACCGCGCCAATGGCGGCACATTGGGTAGCGTGGTCAATGCCAGCCCGCTTCTCAATCAGACCGGGTCACGCACTGACATGATCCTGCGCGTCGACTTCCAGCCCCTGAGCGCGGACGATACGGGCGAGCGTGACGCGGTAGAGTTGAGCCCTCCCACGCCACCGGGCGATGCAGCTCCGGTTCTACCTGCCATCGGTGCCGGTCCCCAGGGCGGAGGGTCGGCAGGTCCGGCAGGATCACTCGTGCCAAACTCCGGGCTGACCGGCTCGGGCAGCACAGGTGCCAGCACGATGACGGGCACACCCCGGCAACAGCCGACGGCGCAATCAGCCGCAGGCATCGCCGCGTCGCATCTGCCCGATCGCCTATATAGAAGCTGGGATCTGTATGGTTATCTTCAGGACACGCTGCAGAAATCGGGCTCGCGGTCGGGGAACGACCGCGCCGGGCTAGGCACGGACTGGCAAGCCACCGATGATCTCAAATTGACGGTCGAAGGCTCGGGCGGCGAGCTCGGCCCCGGCGGGCGCTTGGCGGGCGACTATCAGGTCGATCAGCGCAGTGACGTCTATGTCAGCTATACAATGGAAGCGGAAAGCCAGGATCTGAACTACTCGGGCCGCGAGGGAACGCTGACGACGGGATCCCATTACCGGGTCACTGACGATATCGGCACGTTCGCCGAAACCCGTTCGGTGAATGGCGATGGCCCGCAGAGCCTGACCCACGCCTTCGGTGTCGACTTCACCCCGACGAAGCAATCGACCATCGGCGTGAAATTCGAAACCGGTACCTTGTCGGATCCCCTAGCGGGCGATATCAAGCGCGACGCCGTGGCGGTCACGGGGGGATACCGATGGGACAAGTTCAAGCTCCAGAGCGCCCTCGAATATCGACATGACAGCACCAGCAGCCTGGGCACGGTGGCAGGGACCTGTAGCACGCCGGCGGTGACAAGCACTTGCGTCAATGACGCGGCCAGCGGCACGTCGAATACCTGGCTGACCAGGAATTCGCTCGGCTACCAGGCCACCCCGTCCTGGCGCCTGCTTGGCAAGTTCAATCTGTCTCGCAGCAGCAACAGCAATGGCGCCTTCTATGACGGCGACTATACTGAAGCTGTTCTCAGCGCGGCCTATCGGCCGGTCAATCACGACCGACTGAACATGCTGTTCAAATACACTTATTTCTACAATCTACCGTCTGCCGGCCAGGTAGACAGCGTCACCAACAGCGTGATTGATTATTCCCAGAAGAGCCATGTGTTCGATGTCGACACGATTTACGACCTCCTGCCTTGGCTGTCGGTTGGCGCGAAGGTGGGCGTACGGTTTGGCGAGCTTGAAACGACGCGAACGTCCGGGGACTGGTTCTCCAGCGACGCCGAATTATTCGTCCTGCGCGCCGACCTGCATTTGGTCCGGGAATGGGATGCGCTCATTGAAGGCCGCCGGCTGATGTCCCGGACGACCGACGATTCGCGCCAGGGCTTCCTCTTGGGTGTCTATCGGCACCTCGCAGAGAATCTGAAGATCGGTGGCGGTTATAACTTCACCAATTTCTCCGACGATCTGACGGATCAGTCCTATCGCAGCAGAGGCTGGTTCGTAAATGCGCTCAGTACCTTCTAATAGGGCTTTGGCTGTCACGGCCCCGACACGCCTCCGCAGCGGGATCAGGTGCATCCCGCCCCCCTCTATCGCGATTCATCCACGAGGCCTCC
>CAIZEE010000658.1 GCA_903931835.1 uncultured Elstera sp. | reverse complement strand
GGCTTTGTCCATTGCGGCACGACAAACTCGCCCGAGCTTGGCTATTCGCCGACGACGGAAAACAAAATCCGCGGGCCGGTCCATAATCCCTGGGGGCTCGCTCATAGCGCCGGCGGATCGAGCGGCGGCGGGGCCGCGGCGGTCTCTTCCGGCATGGTGCCTGTGGCGCATGCAAGCGATGGCGGTGGATCGATCCGCATCCCGGCATCCTGCAACGGGTTGGTCGGGCTGAAAACCTCGCGCGACCGTGTGCCGTCTGGGCCCGATGCCGGCGATCCGCTCTGCGGACTTGCCGTCGAGTTCGTCGTCTCGCGCAGCGTTCGCGACTCGGCAGCCGCGCTCGACGCCGTCGCCGGTGCCGATCCTGGTGCCACGGGGATGCCGGTGCCGCCCGATAAGAGCTTTCTTGAGAGCATTGCCACACCGCCGCGCCGCCTGCGCATCGGCTGGACCGCTCAGCCGACATCGGGGGCAACGCCCGATCCCGATAGCGTCGCCGCCGTGCAGGGTGCCGTCACCCTGCTGCAATCGCTCGGGCATACGGTGATCGAGGAAGCACCGCAGTTTGATTGGGAGGCGTTCCTCGGCCAGATCCATATTATCTGGACCAGCTCGACGGCGTTTCTGGTCGATCTGCTGAGCATGATTACGGGGCGGAAGCCGGGGCTCGATACGCTCGAAGCGGTTACGCTTGCCTGCTACGAGGAGGGCAAACGCCATAGTGCTGCCGAACTGATCCGGGCGATCGAGTATGGCAACAAGATCTCTCGCCTCTACGGCGCGTTCTTTGGGACCGTCGATATTCTGGTAACGCCGACCATGGGGCGGCCACCCGCCCTGCTCGGCGATCTCAATCAGGATCGGGCCGGGTTGAGCGCCATGGATTGGACGCGGCAGGTCTTCTCCTACTCGCCCTTCACGCCGGTCTTCAACACGACCGGGCAACCGGCCATCTCGCTGCCGCTTTATTGGACGGCGTCGGGCCTGCCGCTTGGCGTCCAATTCGCGACCAAGATGGGTGGGGAGGCGTTGTTGCTGCAGCTTGCTGCCGAAATCGAGGCGGCACAGCCCTGGGCAGGCCGTAAGCCGCCGGTTCATGCCTCGACGTTTTAGTCTTCGGGATCGAGATCGGGCAGTGTCTCTAAGGCGTGATAGAGCGGCCCGAAATCGGTCTCAAGCGTGGTCGAGAGGAGATCGTCGAACGATTCGATGATGAAATAGCGCCGCTGGAAATCATCGATTTTGTACCGTGTCCGCATGACGCGTTTCAGGTCAAAGGCGACCCGCGACGGCACCGGGCTATCCAGCGCATAGATCGATTCGCCGAAGGACGATACCAGGCCGGCGCCGTAGAGCTTCAGCCCCTCACCGGCGCGGATCAGCCCGAATTCGACGGTGTACCAATAAAGCCGCGCCAGATGGTCGAGCGATCCCATCTGAAAGGCGCGCAAACCACCCTCGCCATAGGCCTTCATGTAATCGGCGAAGACCGGGTGGGCCAGCATCGGCGCGTGGCCGAACACATCGTGAAAGACATCCGGCTCTTCCAGGTAATCGAGCTGAGCCGGTGTCCGGATGAAGCGCCCAGCGGGGAAAATCCGCTGCGCCAGCATAGCGAAGAACACTTCGTCGGGGACGAGGCCCGCGACCGGCACGACGCGCCAGCCGGTCAGCGGCTGCAGCCGGGCCGAAAGCGCCTTGAAATCCGGAATGCCGGAGACCTCCAGGCCGAGCTTATCGATACCCGTCAAAAACTCCGGCGCTGCGCGATCGGCCAGCAAGGCGGTCTGC
>CAIZEE010000657.1 GCA_903931835.1 uncultured Elstera sp. | reverse complement strand
GCCCAGATCGTTATGGCAATGCACCGAGATGATCGCCTTGTCGATATTGGGCACGCGATTGAACAGCATGGCGATCAGCTGGCCATATTCGCTTGGCACCGCATAGCCGACCGTATCGGGAATATTGATCGTGCGGGCACCCGACGCGATGGCGATCTCGACCGCACGGCACAGGAAATCATGATCTGTCCGGCTGCCATCCTCGGCCGACCATTCGATGTCGTCGCACAGCTTGCGGGCATGGCTGACGCTGTCGGCCACCGCCGCCAGCACGGCATCGGGCTCCATCTGCAGCTTGTATTTCATGTGCAGCGCGCTGGTCGAGATGAAGGTGTGGATGCGCGGCCTCTTGGCGTCCCGCAATGCCTCCCAGGCGCGGTCGATATCGCGGCGGGCGGCGCGGGCGAGGCCGCAAACGCTGGCGCGTTCGACCTTGGCCGCAACTTCACGGACAGCCTCGAAATCGCCATTGGACGCGATCGGGAAACCGGCCTCGATCACATCGACGCCCATTTCCTCCAACGCCAAAGCGATGCGGATTTTCTCTTCAAGATTCATCGACGCGCCGGGCGATTGCTCGCCATCGCGCAAGGTCGTGTCGAATATGATGACGCGGTCGGTCATCGTGGGTGATTGGGTCTCAGAATGTTGTGACATAGTGGCCTCGAAAAACTGGGGTGCGACTGGCTTCTCGGAGTCCGATGCCGGACTCTTCTTATCCCCTGATCACGACGGAATCGAGGCACTGCCCCAAACGCCGGCGCGTTCAGGGGCAGCTAAGTCGCAGCGTTTGCCCGCATTGATCGACGGCATGAGAAATCCGCCCAGCCAAAGTCGCGCGTCCGCCCTGGCAGTCGCCAGCGGATTGAAAACGCAGTCTTTGGGTCAGGCAAAAAGTCATAGTGGCCCTCTTATGCCACCGTTTCGCGGCTGAGTCATTAACCCTGTTGATCATGCTATGATGATTTATCGTCTGGTGGCACGATCTGAGCGGAGGCGTTGAGACTATGCGTACCATTCTGGCCGTATTGTGGAGCGAAAAGGACGCGCCGCGCGTTCTCGATACCGCTTTTAGCCTGGCAGGCCGCTTCGCCAGCCACCTGACCACGCTCTATGTTCGCCCGACGGCCGAGAATTTTCTGCCCAGCGGCGATTTCGGACTCGCCTTCTCCAAGGAATATATGGAGCGCATCCAACACGAGGGGCATAAGAAGGCCGTCCTGTTGCGCGGGTTGTTCGATGCAGCGACCGAGCGCCACCGAGGCGATCTGGGCGCCGCCTCGCTGACCGCCGAATGGATTGAGGCGGAGGGATCGGGGGCGCTCTATCTGGGCGGCATCGGCCGGGTTCACGATCTTATCGTGCTGGCCCGCCCGGATACGAAAAGCAGCGCTGAAAATGAAATTCTGCTGGAGGCCGCGTTGTTCGAGACCGGCCGCGCCGTGCTGACGGTTCCGCCCAATGCCGTTCAGCCGCTGGGCAGCACCACGCTGGTCGCCTGGAACGGCAGCACTGAGACGGTTCGAGCGCTCGCCATGGGACTCCCGCTGATTGCCGGCTCCAAGGTCACCGTGCTGTCAGTCGATGGCGCTATGGTGCCGGGTCCGACTGCCACCGATATCGTGCGCTATCTGCAGCGCCACGACATCCCGGCCGAGGCGCGGCATATCTCCAATCCCAGCACCACCGCCGGCGAGACGTTCCTCAGCGAAGCGACGGCGATCGGCGCCGATCTGATCGTCAAGGGCGCCTATACGCAAAGCCGCCTGCGCCAGATGGTATTTGGCGGCAGCACGCGGCACATCATTGCGAATGCAACGCTGCCGGTATTAATGGCGCATTGATGCCCAAACCACGGTCAGACTGGAGATGACGGGATGTTCAAGAACCTAGTCTGCTTGCCGGACGCGCAAGAGGCCGCCGCCTATTTTGGCAAATGCCTGACCTCGGCAAATGCTATGAGTGAACGCTTAATCAGCGAAATCGATTTCGACGCCGGCAATTTCTATCTGCCCTTCGATGTGACCTCACCGGCCGGCATCAATTTTTCGTTCGAGCTGAACGACCCGGCCATCAACGCGGCACGGGAGACGATCAAGACGATGATTCTTGATTATACGCGCTCGGACAAAAACAAGATATTCATCGTCGAAGATCAGCTGTCAAAGAAGCAGGATCACGGGTTCATCAAATCGGACAGCACGCTCATCTATAACGGCGAGGATGTTTACAACCTGTACCGCTATGCAGCCGATAACGAATACGACCTGAACCACACAATGGAGATCGCGCTGCAGAACTGGACTGTCAGCGTGCTCGCGAAATTCGAGTTCGAGGGCGACCTCGACAGTGTGCAGGTCGACACCACGCCATGGCATGTCGATGCCGTCTGCGTCGGCGTGTTTGAGGACATGGCCTTGCTGATCTGGATGCCTACCAGGTAGAGCGCGATGGTTTTAGGTTGACTGAACCTAAAACGTGAATCGCCCTCTACTTCACATAGTTAGGGTCTGATTCACGGTTCAATCTGAACCGATCTGACCCTAGGGCGTCGCCGAAGATGGGGTTAAGGGCTGGACGTCGCGGCGGATCGCAATCAACGCAACGGCGAGCGAACCCACCAGCAGGACGCCAGCCACCAGGAACGGCGCTCCTGGCAAATGCAATCCAGCTGTCGGATCAATCGAGGCCGAGAAAACGCGCGTGAACAGCAGCGGAGCGATCAGGCCGGACACCCCGAGCAGGCTGCTGATCGTGCCCTGCAACTGCCCCTGTTCCGATGCGCTGACCCGGTCGGTCATCAATTCCTGCGTAGCCGGACGCGCGAGGCCCCATAGCGCCAGGAACGGCAACGCCGCCAGGAACACCATAACGTCGGCGGCGAAAGCCATAAGGCCAAACCCGATAATGCCGAAGCAAGACCCGACCATGAAGGTCACCCTGGCACCCAGAAATTTCACCACCGGCCGCGTCAACCCGCCTTCAACAATGGCCGACAACACGCCAATCAGCGCCAGCGACAGGCCGAGTTCCCGCTCGGAGAACCCGTAGCGATAGGTCGTGTAGAGCACGAAGGCGCTGGTCAGCGATCCATGGGCGATGAAGCGCAGAAAACACGCCGACAATAATCCGGTCAGCCCGCGATACCGCCGCATCCGCAACAGCGAGGTAAACGGATTGGCCTTGGTCCAGGCGAACGGGCTGCGGTTTTGCGGCAAGAGAGATTCCGGCAGCACAAACAAACCGTAGACGGCATTGGCAAGGCTGATCCCGGCTGCGCACCAGAACGGCAATCTCGGATCAAGGCCGCCGAGCAATCCGCCGATCGCCGGTCCCAGCACGAAGCCGAGCCCGAAGGCAGCGCCCAGCATGCCGAACCCGGCCGCCCGGCGCTCCGGCGGCAGCACATCGGCGATGTAGGCGTTGGCGCAGGACAGGCTGGCCGCAGTCACACCGGAAATCAGCCGGCCGACGAACAGCCAGATCAGATTGGGTGCCAGCGCCATCAGGACATAGTCGAAGCCCAATCCGAAATTAGAAATCAGGATGACCGGCCGCCGGCCAAACCGATCAGACAGCATGCCAAGCAAGGGCGAGGCAAAGAACTGCATGGCTGCCCAAGACGCGCCGAACCAGCCGAAAATGGCGGCGCCATCGGTCATGTTGCCGGCCATCTCGACCACCAATTTAGGGAAGACCGGAATGATCACCCCCATGGCCAGCATGTCGAGCGCCACGGTGACGAAGATAAAAATGAGCGCGGCTGGGCGCGGTGCGGCAGGCAGAGCGTTTTCAGTCATATCGGCTCAATCTCGACGGTTAGATCGACAGGCGCTTGAACACGCGCTCGGGGATCGACTTGATCACCAGCATGATAAGAGCCCAGAACTTCGGGAAATAGAAGCTATCGGTGCGTTTCAACGAGGCCTTCAACATGGCGGCTGCAATGGCGTCGGGCGAGGCTGCGAGAAAAATGCCAGGCAGGCCCCAGGTCATTTGCGTGTCGAGGAAGCCGGGCTTGACCGTCGTGACCGCGACGTTGGCGCGCAGCATCCGCGCACGCAAACCGGCCGCGAAAGTCGTCAACCCTGCCTTGGACGAGCCGTAAATATAGTTCTTCACCCGGCCGCGATCGCCGGAGATCGAGCTCATCACGATGATGCTGCCTTGCCTGGCCACTTCCAGCAGCGGCGCGAGCGTCAGCAGAATGGCGACAGCGCCGGTATAGGTCGCCTCGATCTGTGCAATCGCCAAATCGGGGTTCTGCTCCATCGCCACCTGGTCCGGCATGCTGGCGAAGGCCAGCAATATATCGAGTTGGCCTGCCGGCACGTGCTGCCGGCAGAAATCCGCCAGATGGTGGTGGGTGGCTCGGTCCGTCGCGTCGAACACGACGCCCGAGGCATTGACGCCACGCGCGGTCAGGTCGTCAACGCCGGCCATCAGATCGTCGATATCGCGCCCAGCCAGAATGACCGACGCCCCGCGCGCCGCGACCTGGCGCGCGAAGGCGCGGGAGATCGTCGACGAGGCGCCGAGGATCAACCAATAGCGGCCGGTGAGATCGGCGGTCATGCGCGCAGCCTCAACCGACGCGCCTGATCGGAGCCGATCTGGCGATTGGGATCGATTTCGGACAGCACCATGCGGAAGGCCGATAATTCGGGATACATCTCGGCCATGCCGTCTGCCGACAGGGCCGAATCCTTGGCAATATAGATCCGCCCACCCGATTCCAGCGTCAGCCGCTCAAGTTCGGCCAGCAGTGCATCGGTCCCGCGACGCCGGGGGAAATCGAGCGCCAGCGTGAAACCCGGCATCGGAAAGGACAGCATGCCCCGGCCCTGCCGGCCGAGCGTTTTGAGCACCGCGAGGAATGACGCGGCCCCCGCCGCCGACACAGCCTCCAGCATCTTGCGCAAGCCTACTGGCGCCGTTGCATCAGGCAGTACGCATTGGAATTGGCTGAAGCCCGGCTTGCCATAGATCTTGTTCCAGTTGGCGATGGCGTCGAGCGGATAGAGGAACTCTGCGATGCCGGTATGGCGTTGCCGCCCGGCCGCCGGAACGCGGTTGTAGTAGAGTTGGTTAAAGGCCCGGACGGACAGCGAATTCAGCGCCATGCGGGGGAAGTTAAACGGAACGCCAAGCTGACGGCGCGGCTTGGCGGCGATCGGCGTCGCGCTCAGCTCCGCCGTCTCCAGGATGCCTCGCCCAAGCTCCCGCCCCTTCGCCAGTGCATCGATCCAGCCGACGGAATATGTCGAGTTCGTTCTGGCTTCCGCCAGCAAGGCGATGAACTGGTCGAGATCGGCGACACGGCGCTCGGTCAGATCGACTGCGTTAGAGGGCACGCGCATCAGATCGACAGCCAGGCAGGTGATAATTCCGGTCAGGCCGGCACCACCGATCGTGGCGCGGAACAGGGCCGCATCCTCCTGCTCGCTGACGCGCTTCGTCTCGCCCGAGGGCAGCAGCAATTCGACCCAGGCAACATAGTCGCCGAACGAGCCCATCCGGTCATGGTTCTTGCCATGCACGTCATTGGCGATGGCCCCTCCCAGCGTCGCATAGCTGGTGCCAGGGCTGACCGGGGTCAGGTATCCACGTGGCAGAAACACGTCGAGCAGGGAAGCAAAAGTGACGCCAGGCTCCGTGACCAGCCGACCCGTCTCCGGATCAAAGGAGATCATGCGGTCGAGTCGTTCGGTCAGGATCGTCGTCCCCCCGCCATTCAGCGCCTGATCGCCATAGCTGCGCCCGGCACCCCGCGCGATGACGCTGCCATCAAGGCCGGGCAGGCAGGCAGGCACATCGGGCCGTCGCTCAGGACGGAAGGCCAGCGTATCGGCATGGGGATAACGCCCCCAACCGGAAAGAGAGAGTTTCTTGGTCCGAAGGGAGGCCATCTCAGCCGACGGCCTCGACCGCCAGCCGCGTACCGCGTCTGCGGGCTAGCCGCATCGCGAAGGGCAGCGTGATGAAGCCCAGAATGACCGCGTACCACAGCGTGGTCAGGCGGATGATCGCGGTCGCGGCAACCGCCGCTTCGAAATCGACGCCAATCGCCTTTAACAGCCCGATCATCACCGCCTCCGTCCCGCCGAGACCGCCCGGCAGCATCGCCAGAGTGCCGGCCGACATGGCGAAGGTGAAGATGAAGATCACCTGTTGCAGCGTAACGACCGCGCCAAACTGGCCGAGCAGCAGATAGAGCGAGAAGGCCTCGGCAAACCAACCGATCAGCGCCATGACGAGCCCGACGCCGAACACTCGGAAGACGAAAAGCGACGCCGTTCCGCGCACGGTCTGGCGGAGGGCGGAAAATAGCCGAGGCCGCCGGCGTCCAGCGATTTTGTAGGCCCCGCCGATCAACCGGAGCAGGACTTGCGGTCGGAAGAACGCGATGACGACAAGGAACAGCGCCACGCCGCTCGCCAGCGTCGCATCGGCATAGCGCGAAAACGCGCCGACGCCGATGAAGCCCAACAGCAGCACCGCGATCATGTCGTTCAGCCGATCCGCGACGAACATCGGCGCCGATCGCTGATAGCCATAGCCATGGCAGCGTTCGATCAGCCACAGACGCAGCGCCTCCCCCGCCTTACCCGGCGTGGTCGTCATGGAGAAGCCGGCGAAGTAATACAGCAGGTTGCGCGACCACGGCACATCCAGGCGCAGCGCCCGCGTGAACACCTCCCACCGCGCGGCGCGCAGCAGGTAGTTCAGCAGCGACAGGCTCAGCAGGACGATGACAATACCGG
>CAIZEE010000656.1 GCA_903931835.1 uncultured Elstera sp. | reverse complement strand
GCCGAGCAGGATAACTGCCGCGTTCTGCCGTTTTTCTATTCCAACGCGCCAGAGGCTGCGGCGAATTTTGGTCTCAGCTACACGAACCGGGCCTTCGCGCCGGAGCTGTCGAAAGTCTATCCGAACTTCATCAGCTATAATCTGTTCGCGGATCATTTTGAGAATTTTACCGGGGCCAATATCAGCGCCGAGGTCGCCGTGCTGCTCGAAAGCGGTCAGAAACTGTGCTTGCTCGGCACGGTCGAGCTGAAATCGACAGCCGGAATCGATGTAACGCCGATTGCTCAGGACGGCATCTTTCATCTTTTCCGGGTTGACGCTGTCCGCTAGCTGCTTTTCTCGATCACGACGATCATGCGGAAGGCCATCACGGGGCCGAGCCAGGGGAGCAGAAAATCCTCGATCCGGATCAGTGCTGCGACGAGCCCGAGCGGCAGCAGGCTCCAATTCTTGAACCCGCCGGAAAGCGGGTAGGCGAACAGGCTGAGCAGGCGCACATCGCATATCCGCAGGCCGGGGAAAGCCCCGCGAAAGGCGGCCAGCCCCTGCGGCTTGCGGAATAATAGGGTCGGGATCGCCTGATTTGCGTCATAGGGATCGTCATCGCGGCTGAGCGCCGCCGCCGCCAGCGGATCGGCCGATAGATCCACAGGCTCCGGATGGGCCAGGCGCAGCACCAGCCAGGACACGGGCGTGATTGCCGGCTCGATCATCACCAGGCGGCCGCCTGGCTTCAATACCCGCCCTGCCTCGGCCAGAAAAAGCGCCGGGCGCGGGATGTGATGCAGAACGTCGAACAGGACGATATTGGCCATGCTGCCCGCCTGGAAGGGTAGGGTTTCGGCGTCGGCGACCGCGTCCAGCCAGGGTGCGAATTGAATGTCGGTGCTCACGACATCCGTCAAGGCGGCGCGCAGATTGCCGATCCCACCGCCGATTTCCAGCGTCCGGCCGGGCCGGCAATAGGCGGCGATCCGGTTGAACAGATCGCCATAGACGGCGCGCAGAATCGGCTTCGCCTGCCAAATCCGGCGATAGGTTTCAAGCGATGGGGTCACTGCGCCTAGAACGCCTTCAGCTTGCGATAGGCGAACAGGACCATGCGCAACAGCAACACGCCGTGGCGGAAACGCGAAATCTGCGTGGTGCCATAGCTGCGGCTGGCATAGCGGATGGGGATCTCCACGACTTTCAGATGCTGTTTGACCGCGCCGAAAATCAGGTCGAAATCGCCGAACGGATCGAAATCGCCAAAATAGGCGCGGGCCTGTTTCAGCCGCTCATAATGCCGGCGCGACATCACCTTGGTGCCGCATAGCGTATCGGTGAAGCGCTGGTTCAACAGAAAACTGAAAATCAGCGAGAAGGCGTGATTGGCGAGGTAGTTGAGGAACTGCATCGCGCCCGATTCCAGCGGATAGACCAGGCGCGATCCATTGACGAATTCCCCCTTGCCGCGTTGCAGAGCCTGCCAGAATTTGGGCAGCGCCTCGGGCGGCATGGTAAGGTCAGCGTCAAGGATCATCAGCACATCGCCCCTGGCCGCGTCGAAGCCCTTCCAGACCGCGTCGGCCTTGCCCCGGCCGTCCTGAACCATGATTTTGATGTCACGGTCCGGGTAGGCGGCCTTGACGCGGTTCATCTCCTCCAGCGTGCCGTCCTTCGAATGCCCTTCGACGAAGATGATCTCGATATCGTCGGCGAAGGCCGGGATGCGTTGAACGGCGGGCTCGATATTGCCCTTTTCATTGCGGGCAGGAATGACGATCGAGACGGATCGGTGGTCCGGTCTGCAATGCTGCAGCGACCGTGCGACGACATAGTTGCGCAGGCAAAGCCGGCGGATCAGCGGCAGGGTCGCGATATAGCGGTTGATCAGCCCGCCCAATCCCAACAGCGATTTAGGGCACAGGATGCGGAACTCGCTGCGCACGATCTCAAAATCGGCGAGGCTCAGCAGCGCTGCAATATCCTCGATCCACAGCCAATTCTTCTCAAGCGTCGGCATTTTGAGGCCCAGGCTCTGGGCGAGTTTCAGGATGGGCGCCCAGAGTGGCGAGTAGTAGGAAATCACCACGCGGGTGTCGCTGGTGCATAGCGGGTGGATGGAGGCGAATGTCGCCTCAACATCCTCGAAATCGCCCACCGTGTCGGAGATGATGATGAAGTCGAATGGACCGGTGAATTTGCTGAGAGTCGCAGAATCCTCGACATCGCCGACGACGAATTCCAGCGCGGGGTTGGCCGCCTTGGCGCGCGCGATCATCTGCTCGGACAGATCGACGCCGACGCCCCGGCTTGGCTTCAAGGCGGTCAGTAGATCGCCGGTGCCGCAACCAAGCTCCAGCACAGCGGCACCCTCGGGAATAAGAAAGCGCATATAGCGATTATCTTCGTCATAGAAGAACTGGCTGCGCGCAACCCAGCTTTGCCGCTCCTGGGCCATGCGCTCGGCATCGGCATGGATCGCAGCCTTGCGTGGCGATAAGGTCGGCACCGCTATTGGCAGGTGATCAGTCTTTGTGAGTGACAACGGTGAACCCTTGCGCGATGCAGGCAAGGGTCACGACACCCCGCTAATGCGGCGGACACTCTCAGGCACGGCTACCCCCGAGGTCAAGCGTCGATAAGTTCACCGCGCCGCCTTGACATCCGCCGGCGAAAGCTCGTCGGTATAGGCGTTGCCAAAGTGGCTGCGCACGAAATTGATCACGGCCGCGACCTGAACATCGGTCAGGTAATCGCCGATTGGCGGCATGCCCTTCTGCCCGTGCAGGACGATGGTCAGGGGATAGCCCGATGCCGCGAGATTGGCGTTGCCGGCAAGGGCAGGAATATGCCCGGCGCCGACGGCGCCTTTGGCATTCTCCATGTGACAGGCCTGGCAGACCGTATGGTAGACGGTTTCGCCGTTTGACGATTGGAGGCCGCCTTCGGCCGCCATGGCGCTGGTCGCCGGCGCGTTGTCGGCCCGGGCAGTGCCCGCACTCGTGATCAAGGCGAGGGCGGCAACGCAGAAAACGAAGCGAATCATGACGGAACTCTCCTTAAGCCAGGCGACCGGGTTCACGCTTGAACCACGCGCTTGTGCAGGCGGGATATGGCGTCGAGCGAGGACAGGACCGCCCCCTCCTGCCAGGCTGGGATATAGGAGGCATGCTCGCCCGCCAGCACCATGCGGCCATCGATCTGGCACAGATCGTTGTAGTGCTTTTCGCGATTGGCCTCGGTCCACAAACCGAAACAGCCCATGATCCAGGGTGCGCGCTGCCAGACCACAGCCATGCCGTTATCGAATTCCTGATGATATTGCGGATGAATCTGCGCGCCGTATTCCAGCGTCTTCTTCACCCGGTCCTCCGGTGTCATCGAGGCGAATTCATAAGCGTGCGGGCCGTACATATAAGCCCCCAGCAAGACGCCCTTGCCCGGCTTGAAATAACGCGAATTCGGATAGGCGATGGTCGCAATCGGCAGATCGGTATAGGTGATGCCGCCATAAATCTGCTCATCCTGTTCCCAGAACCGGCGCTTGAACTGCAACCCGACCTTGACCATCCCGGCATAGGGTACCGCGTTGATCGCGGCATCCATGGACGGGCTGACATTCTTCTTGATCTGGCTCAGCACCGAAAGCGGGATGGTACAGACGCACCAATCGGCCTGCTCGGTCATCGCCGCACCGCCCTTCTTGGTGTCCTCATAGGTGACCGTCACGCCGCTATCGTTCTGCATGATCGCGGTCACTTTGGAGTTCAGGCGGATGATGTCCTTGAGCTCCCGGCCCATC
>CAIZEE010000655.1 GCA_903931835.1 uncultured Elstera sp. | reverse complement strand
GGATCTGTTCTACCGCCTGAACGTCGTGCCGATCCGCCTGCCGCCGCTGCGTGAACGCTCAGAAGACATTCCCGCATTGGCGCGGCATTTCCTGAAACTTGCCGCCAATGAAGGCCTGCCGCTAAAGACGCTTGATACCGAGGCGATGGATCGCTTACGCGGCTATCGCTGGCCGGGCAATGTGCGCGAGCTGGAAAACCTGATGCGCCGGCTGGCGGCTCTGTACAGCCAGGAAACCATCGGCCTTGACGTCATCGAGATGGAGTTGACCGAGGCTGCACCCTCGACCGATCTGTCTTCTGTGCCGGAGGGCGAGGGGCTGTCCGGTGCGGTCGAGCGGCATCTGAGGGAATATTTCGCTGCGCATGATGGCGGTCTGCCGGCGGCGGGCCTATATGACCGCATACTGCGTGAAGTCGAGCGTCCGCTGATCTCGCTGACCTTGTCGGCAACCAGGGGCAACCAGATTCGCGCCGCACAATTGCTTGGATTGAACCGTAATACGTTACGCAAGAAAATCCGCGAATTGGACATAAGGGTACTCCGCGGCCTAAAATGATCGTCTGCAGACGGCAAGCGGCTTCTGGGCCGTTGAGCACGGGAGCCAATGAAAGCTAGCATCGCGTTCGTCGTAAGCTGGTTGCACCGCGTCCTGAAATGGGTGCGGCACTACGGGATCGGCCGCAAGGCCGCCGTCGTGCTGACCATCTGCGCGCTGCTATCGGTGCTGGCGACCTATGACGCGGTGAACGGTCTGCCGCCGATCGGCGGTGATCCGCAATCGGTCGTTATCCTACTCAACATCGATCTGTTTTTGGTGCTGGCGCTGGGTGGGTTGGTGGTCTCGCGCATCATTCAGCTCTGGCTGCAACGCCGCCGGGGACAGGCCGGCTCGCAGCTGCAAATGCGTCTTGTCATGCTGTTCTGCGCGGTCGGTCTGGCGCCGACCCTGACCGTCGCCTTGATCGCGACCTTGTTCATCAACACCACCATCGATTCGATGTTCGGCAATCTGGTCCGCTCGGCGCTCGATAATTCCCGGACGGTTGCCGAGGCCTATCTGTTGGAACATGAAAACGTGGTGCGCGCCGACAGTCTGGCCATGGCCAACGATCTGATGCGCGATCCGGCGCTGTTCATTGGCGGTACTCAGCGTTTCGATCAGGTGCTGACGGCAGAGACCACGGCCCGGTCCCTGCGCGAGGCGGTGGTTTTCTCGACCAACGGACGGGTGCGCGCGCGCTCCGGCCTGGCGTTTGGCCTGGAATATGAACCGATCCCCCAGCCCGCGCTGGAACGCGCGCGCAGCGGCGACGTGGCGATCATGACCGGCGACAAGGATGATAGCGTGCGTGCGCTGGTCATGCTCGACCGGCCGACCGACACGTTCCTTTATGTCGCCCGTTCGGTCGATCCACGGGTGATCAGCTATGTCCAACAGACCAGACGGGCGATCAACGCCTATCACTCGCTGGAGGGCAAGCATTCCGGACTTCAGGTGACGGTTGTCGTGGTCTTCGGCCTGCTGGCTATGCTGCTGCTGATGGCCGCGTCCTGGATCGGCCTTAATGTCGCGACGAGGCTGGGGCGGCCCATCGCCTCGCTGATCTTTGCCGCCGAGCGGGTGCGCACCGGCGATCTGTCGGCGCGGGTGGAGGAAACGACGGTGAAGGACGAGCTCGGCTCGCTCAGCCGCGCCTTCAATCGGATGACTGGCCAGCTGGAAACCCAGCGGACCGATTTGATCGAAGCCAATCGCCAGCTCGACCTGCGCCGTCGCTTCACCGAGACGGTGCTGGAAGGTGTCTCGGCCGGTGTGATCGGGCTCGATAGTTTGGGCCGCATCAATCTGCCAAACCGGTCGGCTAGCGAGCTGCTATCCACGGATATCGAATTGCATATCGGTTTCGATCTGGCTGTGATCGTGCCGGAAATGGGGCAGCTGATCGAGGCCTGTATGCGTCGTCCCGAACGCCGCAGCGAAGGCCAGATCCGCCTGACGCGCGACCGCAAGCCGCGCATCCTGCTGACGCGCGTTACCGCCGATCTGGTCGATGGGACGGTGCGCGGTTTCGTCGTGACGTTTGATGACGTGACCGAATTGATGACGGCGCAGCGCGCCGCCGCCTGGGCGGATGTCGCGCGGCGCATCGCTCATGAGATCAAGAACCCGCTGACGCCGATCCAGCTCTCGGCCGAA
Source organism: uncultured Elstera sp. (assembly GCA_903931835.1). GTDB lineage: Bacteria > Pseudomonadota > Alphaproteobacteria > Elsterales > Elsteraceae > CAIZEE01. The sequence continues at coordinate 1,812 of CAIZEE010000655.1, read as the reverse complement.
CGGCTCAAGCGCAAATATTTCAAGGAAATTACCTCCGACCCGGAAACCTTTGCTATCTGCACGGATACGATCGTGCGGCAGGTGGGCGATATCGGCCGCATGGTCGACGAGTTTTCCGCCTTCGCGCGCATGCCGGCACCGGTCATCCGGGCGGAAGAACTGAACCGTGTCGCGCGTGAGGCGGTGTTCCTGCTGCGTAACGCCAATCCCGATGTCACGTTTGAGTTGGTCTTGCCGGACCAGCCTGTCCGCATTCCCTGCGATGCCAGGCAGATCAGCCAGGCGCTGATCAATTTGCTGCAGAATGCGGTGGACGCGATCGGTGGGCGCACGCCGCCCGAGGATGGATCGGCCTTGCCGCCTGGCGTCGTTGTGCTGAGCGTGCAGGCGCTGCCGACCAAAACGCTGATCGAAATCACCGATAACGGCAAGGGCTTGCCGGAGGATGAGCGCGAGCGTCTGACCGAGCCCTATGTGACCACGCGCGCCAAGGGAACCGGGCTGGGGCTTGCCATCGTGGTCAAGATCATGGAAGACCATTCGGGCGAATTGCTGCTCGACGACGCCCCCAATGGCGGCGCCCGAATCACCCTTGTATTGCCGGCCGAGACGAGGCAAACCGAAGACCCGACGGCGGATTCAATGACGAAGGCTTTAGAGACCCATGGCACATGACGTCCTGATCGTCGACGACGAAGCGGATATCAGGACGCTGATTTCCGGTCTTTTGCGTGATGAGGGGTATAACACCCGTCTGGCCGCCGATGGCGAATCCGCCCTTGCCGAAATCCGCGCCCGGCAACCCAGCCTTGTCGTGCTCGATATCTGGCTGCAGGGCAGCAGCATCGACGGCATGGAGATCCTGTCCATCATCCTGCGCGACCACCCGCTTTTGCCGGTCGTGATGATCAGCGGTCATGGCACGATCGAGATGGCGGTCAGCGCCATCAAACGCGGCGCTTACGATTTCGTCGAAAAGCCGTTCAAGTCGGATCGGCTGATCCTATTGGTCGAGCGGGCGATCCAGGCGGCGCGCCTGAAGCGCGAAAACCAGGAACTGCGCCTGCGCATCGGCGGCGAGATCGAGTTGATCGGCCAGTCCAACTGCATGGTCGTGCTGCGTCAGGCGATCGAACGCGTGGCGCCGACCGGCAGCCGGGTGCTGATCACCGGCCCGGCCGGTGTGGGCAAGGAAGTGGTCGCACGCCTGGTGCATGCCAATTCCAAGCGCTCGGAGGCACCGTTTGTCGCCGTCAATTGCGCGACGATGAACCCCGACCGGCTGGAACTAGCGCTGTTCGGTTCGGATGGCGGGGGTGACCAGTCCTATAAGGTCGGCCTGTTCGAAACCGCCCATGGCGGTACGCTGTTCCTCGACGAAGTGGCTGATCTGCCGATCGAAACCCAGGGCAAGATCGTGCGCGTGCTGCAGGATCAGGCGTTTGAGCGGGTTGGTGGTCGCAGCCGCGTCGAGATCGATGTTCGTGTCATCGCGTCGAGCAATCGCGATCTGCTGGCCGAGATCGCCGCCGGCAAGTTCCGCGAGGATTTATATTACCGCCTGAACGTTGTGCCGATCCGCGTGCCGCCGTTGCGCGAGCGGCGGGACGATATCCCGGTGCTGATCCGGCATTTCATGCGCATTTCTGCGGAGACGGCTGGCATGCCGGTGCGCGAGATCGGTGAGGATGCGCTGGTCGCCCTGCAATCCTATGAGTGGCCCGGCAATGTCCGCCAATTGCGCAATGTCGCCGATTGGCTGCTGATCATGACGCCGGGCGAGGCGCGCCAGCCGATTCGCGCCGACATGCT
>CAIZEE010000654.1 GCA_903931835.1 uncultured Elstera sp. | reverse complement strand
TCGTACAATAGACTCGCTGTTTTCTCGCGTCGTAGCTGTTCACGGATTCTAGCGAGCCCTCCATCCCCCGACGCAGCACTGACCCGAGGCCGGGATCGGTTCAGGCTGGCCCAACCTCAAACGCCAATCGCCGCTTAAACCAAATCGTTAGGGCCTGTTTCGCGGTTCGATCTGAGCCGATCGGACCCTTCAGCCACGGCCCATCGGGTTTCTGCTATCGCTCGCGTTTTCAAGCACATAATCTGTTAGCGATTGCTGGCCTATATTTCAAATCACCTTGAAGTTTTCGGGTCGGAAGATGATGCAGATCGTCGTTGCAGATGACCATCCGATGTATCTTGAAGCCGTGTCCCTGACACTGCGTCGGGCGCTGCCGGACGCGTCGATTCATCTCGTCTCGTCAATCGCGGAATTGCTCGAAGCGGTTTGCACGGTTGAGGGGCCGGTAGACCTTGCATTGCTCGATCTCAGCATGGCGGGCATGGACGATGGCAACGCAATCTCGCTCGTGCGCGAAGCCCTGCCGGACGCCAAAATCGTTTTGATGTCGGGCGTCGCGACGCTCGATCACGTCAAGCGGGCGCTTGGTCTTGGCGCCAAAGGGTTCCTGTCCAAGACCATGCGCCCCGACCATTTTGCCCAGGCCGTCAATATGGTTCTACAGGGTGGGACCTATATTCCAGCGGATTTGCTGGAGGTTGGGTCGGCGGTGACAACGGCGATGGCGCCACCGGCGCCAGCACCGGCGCCGGCGTTGGGTTCGACATTGCGCGCGCTAACCGAGCGCGAATTGGCTGTCCTGCAAATGCTGCCCGAGGGGCTCATGAACAAGGAAATCGCCCGTGAGCTCGGTCTGGCGGAGATGACCGTCAAGCTGCATGTCCGGCAGATCTTACGAAAACTCAACGCCAAAAACCGGGCGGAGGCGGCGGTGATCGCACAACGTGCCGGTCTGCGCACCCGCGCCCCCTAAAGTGCGATTGTTTCGGGTTGCTTCAGACTGAACCGACCACTTCATCACAAAAAAGACCCCCCGATCCGGTGATCACGGGGTCTTTACTTCCGTCAAAGTCCGGGGCGGGAGGGGGCCGTCCCGGCACGCCGACTTAGGCAGCTTTGACGGTCGTCACGAACTGGTTGACGTGACCGCGTAGCGTTTCGGCCTGCTTGGCCAACTCGTCGGCGGACATGCGGACCATGCCGGCACCTTCGCCGGTATCGTTGGCCGCCCGGGTGACACTGCTGAAGGCCTGCGACACCTCATGCGTCCCGACGGCCGCTTCTTGCACGTTGCGGGCAATTTCGCGCGTCGCCGCGTCCTGCTGTTCGACTGCGGCGGCGACCTGGATCGTCGTGCCGTTGATCGATTTGATCGTGTTGCCAATCCGGTCGATGGCGGCAACCGCGCGGGCTGTCTCCTCCTGGATTGAGGAGATATAGGCGTGGATGTCGCCGGTCGCCTTCGCGGTCTGGCTTGCCAGGTTTTTCACCTCGGCCGCGACCACCGCGAAGCCTTTGCCAGCATCGCCGGCCCGGGCCGCCTCGATCGTCGCGTTCAGCGCCAGCAGATTGGTCTGGGCTGCGATCGAATTGATCAGGGCCACCACGGCGCCGATCTCACCGGCCGAGCTCGACAGCTTGGCCATGGTCTGACTGGTTGCTTCCGCTTCGCTGACCGCCTGATCGGCAACGCCAGCGGCTTGGCTGACCTGGCGGCTGATCTCGGCGATCGAGACATTCAGCTCCTCAGTCGCCGCAGCCACCGTCTGCACGTTACTCGAGGCCTGATCAGCTGCGGCAGCGGCCGAGGTGGTCTGGCGGGCGCTTTCCTCGGCCGTCGACGACAGCGAGGTGGAGTTGCCGCGAAGTTCCGTTGCGGCGGCGGCGACGATGTTGACGATGTCGTCGATCTGGTCGACGAACTCTTTAGTCAACTGCTCCATCTGGATCCGCTTCTGGGCTTCGGCGGCGTCGAGCGCTTGCTTCTCCTGGGCCAGTCTTTGGCTGGTCAGCAACCCATCCTTGAACACCAGGACGGAGGTCGCCATCTGGCCGATCTCGTCGGTGCGGTCGGTATCGGGGATGGTGATGGCGTAGTCGCCGATCGCGAGCTTCTGCATGACGCCGGTCATTCTGCGAACCGCCACAGTGATCGAGGCGTGCAAGAAACTGCCGGCGGCGATGGCCAGGATAACCGACACGCCGAGCACCAGGCCGATGACCAGCTTGGTCATCTCAAAAGCGGATTTGCTTCTGGCGCCGGCATCGGCAGCACCCTCTGAATTGAGCTTTACCAGGGCTTCCAACTCGGAGGTGACCTTGCGGAACTGGACTTGCAGGGTGGTGTTGAACGCGGTGATCGCGGCTGTCCGGTCACCCGATTTCGCCTGCTCTAGGCTCTTCTGGCTCAGCGTCAGATAACTGCTCCACTCTTCGACGAGTTTTTCGAACTGCCGACGCTCGTCTGCGGACGTGATGGTCGGCCGGTATTTTTCGAAATCGTTCTGGACCCGCTGTTCGAACATCTGACTGCGCTTCATAGCGTTGTCGCGTTCCGTAACATCTTCCGTCATCAGCCAGCGTGCCTGGGTGATCCGAGAACTAGAGGTATCGCCTTGAAGGTCGCCCAGGATGCTGATGCTGACCATCCAGTTGGTACGGATTTCATCAGCGATCTGGTCCATCGCCCCCACGCGGTTAAAGGTAAAGGCGCCAAGAATGCCAATCATCGAAATGATCAGCGATAAAGATATCAGTATCTTATAAGCGATTCGCATATTCTTCATGATATTTCCCTCTATCAAGATTTCAATTACATAACCAATATTTCCACCAGTAACTCACTATCCACCGTATCCTTCTATATGACAGACCGTCTTATATTTGAAGTTAGGTAGAGTTAAATTACGTTAAGCAGCGTTAGGCTGGCAGACCGACCAGGACATTCAGAAGTGCGGCTAGGTGGTCGTAGATATTCGTCTTGGCGATAAAGAAGCGGGCGCCGAGCGTCGTCGTCATGCGCTCGAACAAGGCTGCGGTATCCGGTGTGCTGCCGGTCATCAGCACGACCGGGCGCGCTTGGTCATGCTGCAATGCAGAACGCAGCACTTCGATGCCGTCGAAGCTCGGCATGAACAGATCGCTCAGGATCAAATCAGCCTGCATCAGCTCGTCGATATGTTCGGGCTTCATCGGTGCTGAGAACGTACTGGTCTGGTAGCCCAGCCGATCGAGAAATACTGTCAGGAAGTCCAGGAAGCAGCGGTCATCATCTATAACGGCAATGCGACGGTAAGGCTTCTGCATGATGAAATCCTCAGGGCCGGTTCGACGAGTCGGACCCTATGCCGGTTCGCTCCAAATGGCTCGCGCCCTGAGGTTTGTGTGCGCTGCGCAAAAGTATTGCGGGGGTTGGGCTGCGATTTTCCGCACTACCCCAAACTTTAGGTATGGATCAGCAAACCTGTGCGTCACTGCGGAGGTCTGCTGGTCTGATAGTCTTTGATTAAGGTTTAGGGGGAAGACGCGATGCTCGATACGGGCTTCGTCGGTTTGGTAATCAACGAGAGCAAGAATCTCGCAGTGCTGACCTGCGGCGTCGCGGCCTATTGCTGGGTCCGCCGCCGGCCGAATGAGCGCGACAATCGCGCGAAGATCCTCGCCGAGGCTGCCGTGCTCAGCGTCGTTGTCGCCTACAGCATGCTGGTCGGGACTTTGGACGCGCCGGGATTGCTGCGCGATGGCCGGGTCATTTTGATCGCGCTTACCATGCTGTTCTCAGGCCCCTTGGTCGCCGGTCTCGTGACCACGACAGTGATCGGGGTTCGGATTTATATCGATGGCGTTGGCATGTCGTCCGGCATCTTCGTTGCCCTATCCGTCTTGGCGATTGCCGGCCTTTATCGCGACTGGCTGTTGAAGGTTGGCCGACCGGTTCATCCGCGCGACCTTGTGGCCACGGGCTTACTCGCGTCGACGGCGGCGCTGTCGGCTTGGCTAATCTTGCCTTATCAACTTTTTCAAACGTCCTTTAACCTAAGGATGGAGCTGGCGCTGTTCGGCGAGAATCTGATCGGTCTCGTCATCCTCGGCACGCTGGTAATGTGGGACGAAAAGCTGAAAGGGCTGCAAGTCACGCTGGCCGATGACGAGGCGCGGTTTTACGCGGTCATCGATAATCTGCCGGTGTCGATCGCGATGCGTGACCGCAGCGGCCTGATCACGCTGCTGAACCGCCGCTACCGGGACGTTTACGGTCCCGACATCAACCGCTTCATCGGCCGCGATCGGAGCGAGCTTCGAAATTTCCTGTTTCATGGACCGGTGCGCGAGGACAGCGAGGCGGATGAACGGACAGTTGAGACGACCGGCCGAGCGATCACGCGCTATCTTGAGGATCTTCGCATCAATGGCCGGGAACGCAGCCTGCTGCTGACCACGTTCAGCGTGCCCGATGCGATGGGCAGGCTCGATAGCCTCGCGGTGATCGGCGCCGATGTCAGCGAGCTGCGCGATCGGGAGAAGCAGACCGAGCGATTGCAGGGGCATCTGATGCAATCCGGCAAGATGAAGGCGATGGGCCAGTTGGCCGGTGGCATCGCGCATGATTTCAACAATCTTCTGGGTGCAATGACCGGCTTTGCCAGCTTCCTGTCAGAGGATTTGGCGCATCGGCCGAAGGAACGTCTCCACGCCAACCGCATCCTTGATCTGTGCGAGCGTGCAAAGTCGCTGGTGTCGCAAGTTCTGGCCTTCGCCCGCGCTGATCGCGTCGATCGGCAGTTCATCGATATCAGGCCGGTCATCCGCCAAGCACAGGAATTCATGGCCGCTACCTTGCCGGCGACGACGCGGCTGGTTGTCGAGTGCGACGAGGCGCCGGTCTATTTGAATGCGAATGCCGGGCAGATCAGCCAGCTCGTCATCAATCTCAGCATCCATGCCAGCCACGCGCTGGATGGGCGGGTGGGGGAGATTACCATTGGCCTCGAATGCCTCCATACCCGCGATCCCGACGCGCTGACCAACCGCGATCCAGGCGTCAATCACCACAGTTTTGGCGCGCTGCAGCCGGACCTGTATTATGTCCGGATCACCGTATCGGATAATGGGGCGGGCCTCGATCAGGCGACGCTTGATCATGTTATGGAGCCGTTTTTCACGACGACGGCGAGCAGCGACGGGAGCGGGCTCGGCCTGACGATCGTCCATGGCATCGTTGCCGCCTATGGCGGCGCCTATGCCATCAGAAGCCGCCTTGGTTTCGGTACGGTCTTCCAGATTTACCTGCCCTGGTCGCCCCCGCCCGAGGATGTGACGCTCGGGTAGTGGACAGGAGCGCTCGACGCTGCTTACCCTCATTGCTGCACCACCAAGGAAGCTAATCAATGACGGGAAGCCTGCCGACCGACGCGATACGCGAACTCGACCCGCCCGCCAGATTGCTGATGGGGCCGGGTCCGGCCAACGCCCATCCGCGCGTCCTGCGCGCCATGTCGGTCGGTCTGCTCGGCCAGTTCGATCCGGAATTCACCGAATATATGAACGAGACGATGGCGCTGTATCGCCAGGTGTTCTGCACCAAAAACCAGCAGACCTTGATGATCGACGGCTCGGCCCGGTCGGCCATCGAGGCGGCGATGGTGTCGCTGCTGGAACCGGGCGACAAGGTGCTCGTCGCCAGCTTTGGGCGGTTCGGCCTATTGTTGACCGAGATCGCCGAACGCTGTGAAGCCGAGGTGATTCTGCTCGACGCGCCTTGGGGTACGGTTGTTCCGCTGGAGACGATCGAGGATGCGGTCCGCCAGCATCGCCCGAAATTAGTCGCGACCGTGCACGGCGATACGTCCACCACAATGCTGCAACCGCTCGACGGTCTGGGCGCCATCTGTCGGCGCTACGACGCGCTGTCTTTCGTTGACGCCACGGCCAGTATTTCGGGGATGGCGCTGGAAACCGACGCCTGGGATCTCGATGTCGTCTCGAGCGGCCTGCAGAAATGCCTCGGCGGGCCGCCTGGTATTGCGCCTATCACAATCTCTGACCGTGCAGCCGAGTGCATCAGGGGACGCCGGCATGTCGAGCGCGGGCTTGGCAATGCTGCGGGAAATGGCCGGCGCATCGCCTCCAATTATTTCGATCTCGCCATGATCATGGAATACTGGTCGCCTGAGCGCCTGAACCATCATACCGAATCGACCACGCTGATCTATGCCGCGCGCGAATGCGCCAGGTTGGTGCTGGAGGAGGGGTTGGCGGCACGCTTTGCCCGCCATCAGACCGCCAGCCGCGCGATGGCGTCGGGGCTGCAGGCGATGGGGTTGACGCTCTATGGCGATGCGACCCACCGCATGGCCAATGTCACCGGTATCGAAATCCCGGGCGGCGTCGATGGGGAAGCGGTGCGCAAATCCCTGCGGCAGGATTTCGAGATCGAGATCGGCACGTCCTTCGGCCCGCTCAAAGGCCGCATCTGGCGCATCGGTGTGATGGGCTATAACTGCCAGAAGCATAAGGTGCTGATCACGCTGAACGCGCTTGAAACGGTATTGCGTCAGGCCGGGTTCAAGCTGCCCTCCGGTGCGGGCCCGGACGCGGCGCTGGCGGTTTATCGGTCGGTCGAGGCCGCGTAATCACCGCATCGAAATGCTCTTGAAACTCATTAGTTAGCCTGCTATCTATATTGCATAGCAAGCTAACTAATGAGTTGCGCCATGCCAGACGCCCGCATGCAGGACGAGCAGACCCTCATTCCGCTGATCGGCCGGATCAACCGGACCTATCGCCGGATGCTTGATCGGTTGCTGGCCGCCCACGGGCTGTCGGAGGCACAGGCCTTGCCGGTCATGATGATCGCAAGGCTCGGAGGCGGCATCCGCCAGGGTGTCGTGGCGCATCATCTGGGTATCGAGGCGCCGTCGCTGGTGCGCCAGCTCGATCAGCTTTGTGCGGTCGGCCTGGTTGAACGCCGCGACGATCCCAAGGATGGACGCGCCAAGGCCTTGTACTTGAGCGATGAAGGACGCACGTTGGCAGCCGAGATCGAAACTCTTGTGGGGGAGTGTCGAGAGCGCATGTTGAGCCACGCGAGTGATCAGGATCTCGCCGCTGCTTTGCGTGTGTTATCCGGCCTGGAAGCAAAGCTCGAACGCGAACTGGGGCTCACCTTCGATACGCTCGATTTGGTGCGGTGACGCGCATGCTCGTATTCACCAGATCGAGCGTTCTATTCTCGCTCAACTGCTTGGCCGCCACGTTGCTGGCCTTGCTGATCGGTTTCTGGCTCGATCTGCCGCGCCCCTATTGGGCGGTGCTGACCATCTATATCGTCAGCCAGCCGTTGACCGGCTCGGTCCGATCCAAAGCGCTGTTCCGCGTCATCGGCACGTTTCTGGGTGCTGCCTTCGCGGTTCTGGTGGTCCCGCCTTTGGTCGATGCCCCGGTTCTGCTGATACTTGCCATGGCGGCCTGGGTTGGTGGATGCCTTACCATCTCCCTGCTCGATCGCACGCCGCGCGCCTATGTTGTGATGCTTGCCGGCTATACAGCGACGCTAATCGCGTTTCCGACCGTCGACCATCCTGATCAGATTTTCGATATCGCCGTTTCGCGCGTCGAGGAGATCACCCTCGGCATTCTCTGCGCCACGCTGACGCACAGCCTGATTTTTCCGCATTCGCTCGGCCAAGCACTCCGCCAGCGGCTCACCGATTGGGTGCGGCAAGCCGATGAATGGGCGCATGACGTTCTCAACCGTGACGGCCCAGAGGCGATGATCAAAGACTATCGGCACCTCGCGGCCGCTGCGACCGAAATCCGGATACTCTCGGTCCTGCTGCCCTTCGACACCTCGCATCTGAGACAAACCTCCGGCGTGGTGCGCGCCATCCATCAAAGACTGCTCTTGCTGATCCCGATTCTATCCGGCGTCGACGATCGCCTGATAGCTCTCCACGAACCGACGAGGGGCCAGGATCCGGATATCGCCACGGCGCGAACGGCAATAGGCGAGTGGATCAGTGCCGGCGCCGGGCTCCCAGAGGCTGAGGGCCTTCTTGAGCGGCTTCGCTCATGGAAAGCCGCCAAGATCGGCGTCGATTGGTACGATATGCTGCGGGAAAGCCTGTTCCTGCGCCTGGCCGATCTGGTCGCCAATCTGGCGGAGGCTCACGCGCTGATGGGATGCTTGCAAACGTCGCCGGCGCCGACGCCGTTGCCGCCAGAGCTTGCTCACGCCGTAGAGATCCAGGCCGCAAGACCTATGCATAGGGATCCGGGCCTCGCCATCGTATCGGGCTTGTCGGCGGCGCTGACGATCATGGTTACCTGCGCTGTCTGGATCT
>CAIZEE010000653.1 GCA_903931835.1 uncultured Elstera sp. | reverse complement strand
TGTCGAAGCGCTTTTCGTCGAGGCGGCCATACAGCTCATCGGCGATCAGCATGGCCGGCGAACAGGCGCAATTGCCGAGGCAATACGCTGCCTCCAGCGTGAACGCGCCATCGCTCGTGGTGCCATGAAAATCGACGCCGAGATGCGCCTTTACGTGCTCGATCAGCGCATCCGCACCCATCGACTGACAGGCTTCCGCCCGGCAGATCTTGATCGTGTGCCGGCCACCCGGATGCTGGCGGAAATCATGATAGAAGGTGATGACGCCATGCACCTCGGCACGGCTCAGATTGAGCGTGCTCGCCATGATTGGCACGGCAGCCGGATCGACATAACCAAACTTCGCCTGTAACGCATGCAGCATCGGAATCAAAGCGCCAGGCTTTGATTTCAAACCGTCAATGATGGCGGTCGCGATCTCAGCGTCCCATGCACTGTATTGTGCCACGCTTCAAGCTCCCTAAGACGGGACTGCTCCTGACATGGCAAAGGGACCCAGATGGCCCTGCGTCAAACACAGTCCTCTTATGGATAATTGTAGGTAGGCACAAATGCGGTGCAATGCTTACTTTTTTATCAGTTGATAGGCATTCTCTATGAAAACCGCCATTTTTCATGCTGCAACGCAGCACAAAAAAGAGTCACGCGGTAGCCTTCGACGGGGGGAGGACTATTCAGGAACGCGTAGGGTGATCGACAGCATCGCCTGGGCCAGCGGCGAAACCGGTTCGCGCTTGGCGATGACGAAGCCCATCACGTGACTAATATCGGGTTCTATCAATCGGTAAGCACGGGCATCCTTGGGCAGGCCCATCAAATCGATGAACTGCTTGGGTACAATTGTCGACCACGCGCCACTCTGGACATGGGCTGCCAGCGCCGTCATCGAGTTGGCCTCGACCTCTATCGCAGGTGCACAACCAAGCTCGCGGAAAATTGAGTCGATGATCCGGCGATTCTGATTGTCCGCAGATAGCAGACACAGCGGCGTTTTCGCCGCGCGCGTCCAGGTGATGGTGTCACCCAGCACATTCTGGATCGGCTGTCCGGTCAGCAGATAGTACCGCTCGGCGTAGAGCGGGATCGAGCGCACTTCGGCCAAGGGTTCGTTATCGAGATATGTCAGGCCCAAATCGAGCTCGAAATTATCCAGGCCCGCCTGGATTTCGGCCGAGGTCATGCTGTGCAGGCCGATCGTGACATGCGGATATTTGGTGTGGAATTGGCTGCTGATATGGCCGATCGCGGGCAAAGCGGTGGGCACCACGCCGATGCGCAACCGGCCGCTCAGCCCCTTGCTCATCGACTCCAATTCCTGGTTCATCCGATCGCAATCGGACAGGATCTGCCGCGCCCACGCCAGCACGACCTTGCCCTCCTGGGTGAAGCCCTGGAAGCGCTGGCCGCGCTCGACGATCGGCACGTCGAGCTCTATCTCGAGCTGCCGGATGGCGGCTGACAGGCTTGGCTGCGACACCTTGCATTCGGCGGCGGCCCGGCCGAAATGCTTGGCGCGGTCGAGGGCGACCAGATAGTTCAGATGCTTGATCAGCACGGCCGCAATTCCTTTACCTTGGCGGCGATCAGCTGGGCTGCACGGTCCAGCTCCGCCTCTGTCGTAAACCGCCCAAAACCGATGCGCAGCGATCC
>CAIZEE010000652.1 GCA_903931835.1 uncultured Elstera sp. | reverse complement strand
GTAATGACCGCGGACGCCGCATTGTGATCGAGCAGCTTCAGGTAGCGCCGGTCGCTGAGGACGGTAATATCGCCCTCGCCCGCTTCCTCGATCGGAGCAATGTCCTGGATCAGTATCTCCGCCTTATCGGGTTTAGAAAGCTCGCCACCAACAAAACGGGCGATATCGCCAAGCTTAACGGGTCCCATCCGATTGAAATATCTGGAGTCAGTCATGATTCCTTGCTGTTTACTTCAGCCGCCTGCGATAGGTAATACGGTCGATTTTGCCCGACAATCCACGGCCGCTCGATTTTTTTACAATCGCGCCGAGCAGGACAGAGAACACATCAGCGGGGCCAATGTGCGGGGCGATATCTACGCCCGCTTAAAGCGATCGCGAAGCTCGGCCGCTACCCTGGACATCACGCCGGCCCAATCCAGGGGCGACGTTTGGCGGAAGAGCCGCATCGTCGGATACCAGGGCGTGTCGCTGCGGTCGAGAAACCAACGCCAATCGGGCACATAGGGCAAGAGGAGCCAAACGGGTTTGCCCATTGTGCCGGCCAGGTGGGCGAGCATTGTGTCGACCGTGATCACCAGATCGAGTGCGTCGATCATGGCGATCGTGTCGGTCAGGCTATGGAGCTCGTGCGTCCGGTCCAGCAACGGCGCTACGCCGGCATAATGGTATGTATGTCTCGCTTCCTCGCCTTTCTGTAACGATATCAGACTGATGCCGTCCAATGCTGCGATTGGCGCGAAATGGCCGAACGGCATGGACCTCGCGGCATTATTGGGATGAGCAGTCGATCCAGTCCAAGCGATCCCAACACGGCCAAGCTGCGACGGCAGGGCCGCCGCGAGCCGCGCGCGCCATAATTCCGCATAGACCGGATCAACCGTTACACAGGGCAGCGGCGGCATGATCGTCTCCACCGTCGCGCCCAGCACAAAGGGCAGGCTCGCAATCGCACAATGGCGATCAAAGCGCGGCAATGCCCGCCAATCTGTGATAACGGCGTCAACGCCCGGCAGGGTCGCCAGAATTGGCGCCAGGCCCACCTGACAAGCGACGAGAACGCGCGCGCAGCGCGATGCCGCTTGCGGTATATAGCGCGCAAATTGCAGCGTATCGCCCAAACCTTCATGACCATGCAGCAGCAAGGTCTGATCCTCCAGGATCTCGCCCCGCCAGGCAGGCTCAGTCAATGCCGCTACTTGCGGCGGCGCGTTACTGACATGCCAGCGCCAATCGAATTCGGCCCCGCCTTCCTCAAAACGCCCCCGGATCAACAGCAGATCAGCCAGGTGGAAATGCGCCTGGGCGTAATCAGGGTCGAGGTCAATCGCCCGCCGCGCCGCCGCCTCGGCCGCATCAAAATCAAGGGCAGACTGATAGGCGACGCTGAGCCGTTGATGCCCCTCCTGATTAGCCGGATCGAGCGCTACTGCGGCCTCGCCGTGAGCGATTGCCTCAGCCGATTGATTGAGAATGCGATGCAATTCGCATAGGTTACGATGATAAGCGGGTTCGTCCTCGGCAAGACGCGAGGCCCTACCGATGAGCTCGGCAGCGCGGGCAACTCGCCCGGTGGCGAAGGCGACCATGCCCAGAAGATTGAGCGCTGCCGGATCGTCAGGGGATCTCTCAAGAAAAGCCAGGCACTCAGCCTCCGCCCGGCTCCAATCCTGCGCGCGAACCGCCTCGGAAGCGGCATCAAGCGGCGATTCGGTCATTGTGTCGTTAGCGCCAGATCGATTTGGCGCCGGCAAATTTCTGCCATTTGTGGTGCAGATCAACTCCTTTGTGGCAGCCCGCTGCGGCATGCCAGCCGAGCAACAGCCCCTCCGCGCGAGCGGTCGCGGGTTCACCGATCTTCATGAGAAGCTCGCGGGCAACGGCAAGATCATTGCCCTCGCCCAGGATTCCCTGCAACTGCCCGATCAGGCCGAGCGTCGTATTAAAGTGCTTCGAGGGAATGATAGACCGAAAGAACTCGCCAGCGTAGCGCAGTTTCTTAAGCTGCAGTCTCAGCTCGTGCCGCTGCTCGGCCGGCGCCGACATCAGGTGGCGGCCCTGACGCAGGGCCCGCGCGGTCAGGCGTTGGCCCTTCTCCTCCGCAAAAGTGGCGATGTCATCGCCTGCTTCACTGTGCGCCGGAGCGGCATCCAGCAAGGCGATCCAGCCGTAAAGCTCAATCAGTAGATCGGTATACCGATCGCTCGATACCGCCTTTGCAAGGCCGCGATATCCCTCATCCCGATGGCTGCTGGCGCGTTTGCGCAACATCGCCAAACCGGGCTCGTCCGCGAAATGCGCCTCAACCGGCGCCAGCGTATCGTCCAAAAACACGTCCCATTCACGGGCATGTCCCAGCACTCGGGCCAGCCAACGCACCTGTTCCTTGACCCAAATCTCGCGCGGCACCGGCATCAAGCCCTTGAAGACGGATAAGGCCGCACGCAGCCGGCGAAGAGCTACGCGCATTTGATGCACGCCTTCGGGCATGCGCGCCTCGACTGCGGCAAGTTCATTGCCGGTCCAATGCTCGATGCAGGAGCGCAAAATCCGCGCGTAAGCCGCCTCGCGGCTCATCTGCGGGACAAGCTCGATCGGCTCGGCGCGGATGATTTGCGGGCCTGCATCGGTAAAGTTCGCATAGCCGCGCTCTTCGGGTTCCCGAACGGCGACGCGTAGCGCCACAGTGCGCCGCAATTCGTCGATCAAATCGAGCAAGCGGCGGGGCGAGCCTTCCGTTACCGCAAAATGCAGCCGGGCAACTGGAACGGAGCCTGATGAATTGCTGAGCGTCCCGACTTCAAAAACGCAATCGACAGAGCTGCCGTCCAGCGCCAGGCGCCGCTCCACCTTCGAGACACGCTTGCCGAAGGCGGCACGCCAATGCCTGGTATCAAGCCCGCGCAGGCCCAGCAGGATTTCCGGGTCAGCGCAATCAGCCAGACTCGAGCCGCCGGACGCATCGAACATGCCGATCCCCGCTTGGCGCAGACGCCCCGACTCGATGCCCGGCATCCGGGCATCCGCGGCGTCGCCGGCAAAGAAAGTCAGATCCTCGAGCCTCGTGACCGGCCGCCCTTCAGTGCTGCCGCGCAACGCCTTGTGCCGCCGAAGCTTATCGACCTCATCAGCGGCAACATCGAATGCCAGGGTGAAGGGTTGATCCATAGACAGCGCCAATTACAGACATTCCTGTCACTATCGTACGAAACACACGACGACCCTGCAAGTAAAGCGCTAGTCCTCGGCAAAGCGTGGCGTGATGAAGCGCTCCAACTTCCCCGATTCGGGCGCGATAGCCGCCCAATTCGGCGCTGTAAAACTCAAATGAATAAAGCCGCAAGTGGGCAATTTCTGATACAGCCGACGGGCTGCGTCAGCATTGCCGCTACTGACAAGCCCACGTGCGACGTGATGCAATCCGTCATTATGGCCGACCAGCATGACCGACTGCCGCCACTCATCAATGCCCTGAATCGCGGCGAGCAATGTCACTGCTGAGGCCAGATAGAGTCGCTCGCGGAACTCCGTCGGGACCTTGGCCGGGCCCGGCATGACCAGTTGCAGCGTCTCCCTGGTGCGTTTTGCGGTCGAGCACAGGACCAACTCAGGCGGCACCTCGAGCTTTGCGACCACCTCTGCCAGTTGGGCGGCATCGTCGCGTCCCCTGGCGTTCAGCGCGCGATCGTGATCACCGAGCGACGAATCGTCCCAACTCGATTTCGCGTGGCGCAGGAGATAGAGCGTCTTCATCAGTCCCAGCATATTGGCATCGCGCGCGCTTACAAGTTCGTCTAGGTTGCCTTTCCATGACGACTTCAGAACCAAGCCGCTTTGGCCGCCAAGATGTTGAAATCATCGAACGCACACGGGTGTTTGATGGCTATTTCAAAGTCGATCGCTATCACCTGCGTCACCGCCTGAACCAAGGCGGCTGGAGCCCGATCCTTAGCCGCGAGGTGTTCGAACGCGGACATGCCGTCGGATTGCTGCCCTATGATCCGGTGGAGGACAAGGTCGTGCTGATCGAACAGATCCGCATCGGCGCATTGGCCGCCGGGTGGGAACCCTGGATGGTCGAGGTCGTCGCCGGCATCATCGATCCCGGCGAAAATCTAATGGACGTAGCGATCCGCGAGAGCCAAGAGGAGTGCGGGGCCGCCGTTACCGATCTTATCCCGGTTGCGCGCTACATGCCCTCGCCCGGTGCGGTGTCGGAGACGGTGCATGTCTTCTGCGGCCGGATCGACAGCAACACCCTGCCCGCCATTGCCGGAAGGCCGGAGGAAGGCGAAGACATCAAGGTCAGCGCCGTGCCCTGGGCGATCGCTTTTGAACGCCTGACGCGCGGAGAGTTCAATAACGGGCTGACCATCATCGCGCTGCAATGGCTGGCGCTGAACCGCGAGCGGCTTCAAACCGATTGGAGCTGAAGGGAGCATTATGAGCGCATTGGTTTCGACTGAATGGCTGGCGGCGCATCTGGATGACCCGCTGCTGCGCATCGCCGATGGTAGCTTTTATCTGCCGGCACATAAGCGCGACGCCGATGCGGAATACCTGACGCAGCATATTCCGGGCGCCGTCCGCTTCGACGTCGATCAGATCGCCGATAGGAACTCCAGCTTGCCGCACATGCTGCCCTCACCGGAGCAATTCGCCGAACAGGTTTCCGCTCTCGGCCTTGGCTCCGATTGCCGGATCGTCTCCTATGACGGCATGGGGTTGATGAGTGCGGCAAGGGTGTGGTGGATGTTCCGGGTGTTCGGCCACGACAATGTGGCAGTGCTGGATGGCGGCTTGCCGAAATGGCTGCGCGAGGGACGCCCGGTGGCATCCGGCGCGGCAAAGCCCGAACCCCGCGTCTTTACCCCGCATTTGCGCCCGGAAATGGTGCGCGGCTGGCAGGACATGCTGGCCGCCTCGAAAGCCGGCTCCCAGATGATCGACGCCCGTTCGGCTGGCCGCTTTGCCGGCACCGAGCCTGAGGCGCGCGCGGGTCTACGCAGTGGTCATGTGCCAGGAGCCACCAGCCTGCTGTTTAACACTTTGTTGAATCCGGATCAGACGATGCTGAGCCCCGCCGATCTCGAAAAACGCTTTCACGACGCCGGTATCGATCCGGCAAAGCCAATTATCGCGAGCTGCGGTTCGGGCGTGACGGCGTGTGTGCTCGCCCTTGGCCTTCACGAGATCGGCGCACCTGACGCCGCTGTTTATGACGGTTCTTGGACCGAATGGGGCGGACGCGAGGATTTGCCGATCGCGACGGGGGCGTGAGCCATGCCGACACCCTTCCATCTCGCCTTCCCAGTTGCCGATCTCGACAAGGCGCGGACCTTCTATGGCCAGACGCTTGGATGTCCGGAGGGACGATCAGCGCCGGATTGGATCGATTTCGACCTGTTCGGCCACCAGATCGTGACCCATCTTCAGCCAGGCTATGCCGCCAATCGTCACCATAATCCGGTCGACGGTCATGACGTGCCGGTGCCGCATTTCGGCGTCGTGCTGGAATGGCAGGCCTTCCAGGACTTCGCCGAACGCCTGACCAAACAAGGCATCACCTTCCAGATCGAACCGCATATCCGCTTCAAAGGACAGGTCGGCGAACAGGCGACGATGTTCTTCCTCGACCCCTTCGGCAATGCGCTGGAATTCAAGTCGTTTCGGGATTTCGGGCAGATCTTTGCGCAGTAGAG
>CAIZEE010000651.1 GCA_903931835.1 uncultured Elstera sp. | reverse complement strand
TCAGGCCGAGACCAGCGATCTGTGGCTGCTGTTTGCCCCGATCAAGCGCGAGCGCATCGACTGGATCGTCGAGAAGGCGACGGAGCTTGGCGTATCGCGCCTCTGTCCGGTCATGACCGGGCACACCCAGATGGCGCGGGTCAATACCGAACGCCTGCGCGCTATCGCGATCGAGGCGGCGGAACAGTCGGAGCGGCTGTCGGTGCCGATCGTAGATGAGCCGGTTGATTTGAAGGCGGCACTTGCCAATTGGGAGGGCGCGCGGCGCCTGTTCGCCTGCGACGAAACCGGCACTGCACCACCGATTGCCGAGGTGGTCAGCGCTGCCGAGCCCGGCCCGATCGCGGCCCTGATTGGGCCCGAAGGCGGGTTCACAAAAGGGGAACTTGACGCATTGCACAAACTCCCCTTTGTTAGCCCGGTCGGTTTGGGATCGCGCGTGCTGCGCGCGGATACCGCAGCGCTCGCCGCCCTGGCCGTGCTGCAATCCTGGCTGGGCGATTGGCGATCATCTTCGAGAAAGCGGATCAGAACGTGACCTATAGCCTTGTCTTCTCCAGATTTTCAGAAGAGCGATCGTAGCAATGGCCGGTAAGCCGAGCGGCAAGGGTGCGCCGATCACCAGCAAATCCCAACTCGTCGAGTATTTTGAGGGCGGGTCGAAGCCTGTTGAAGCCTGGCGGATCGGCACGGAGCACGAGAAATTCGCCTTCAGCCGCAGCGATTTCCGCCCCCTTCCCTACGAGGGGCCGCGCGGCATCCGCACGCTGCTCGAAGGGCTGACCCGGTTCGGCTGGGAACAGGTGATGGAGGGCGATCACCCGATTGCGCTATCCCGCCGGAACGAGGAAGGTGGGGAGTGCAGCATCAGCCTGGAGCCAGGCGGGCAGTTTGAGCTGTCCGGTGCGCCGCTCGCGACCATCCATGACACATGCAACGAGGTCAACGCGCATCTGGGCGAGGTCAAGGAGATCTGCGAGGAGATCGACGCCGGCATGCTCGGCCTCGGGTTCAATCCGAAATGGAAACGCTCCGACATCCCCTGGATGCCCAAGGCGCGCTACCAGATCATGCGCAATTACATGCCGAAAGTTGGCACGCTCGGCCTCGACATGATGAGCCGGACCTGCACGGTTCAGGTCAATCTCGACTACCAGTCCGAGGCGGATATGGTGCGCAAGTTCCGCGTCTCGCTGGCCTTGCAGCCGATCGCGACGGCGCTGTTCGCAGCGTCACCCTTCACCGAAGGGCGCCCGAACGGGTTTTCCAGCTATCGCAGCCATATCTGGACCGATACCGACCCCGATCGCTGCGGCATCCTGCCCTTCGTTTTCGAAGCCGGCATGGGGTTCGAGCGCTATGTCGATTACCTGCTCGATGTGCCGATGTATTTCGTCTATCGCGATGACCAGTATATCGACGCCAGCGGCCAGAGCTTCCGGGCATTTCTGGAGGGCAAGCTGCCGGCGCTACCGGGCGAGCTGCCGACCATCGGCGACTTCGCCGATCATCTGTCGACGGTCTTTCCGGAAGTGCGACTGAAGCGCTATCTCGAGATGCGCGGCGCCGATGGCGGGCCGTGGCGCCGGCTCTGCGCGCTGCCTGCCCTCTGGGTCGGGCTGCTCTATGACGACATGGCGCTGGATGCCGCCTGGGACCTTATCCGCGACTGGACGATCGAGGAGCATAGCGATATGCGCCGCGACGTGCCGCGCTATGGTCTGGCTGCGCGGTTCCGCAACGGCACGGTCCAGGACCTTGCCTTGCGCGTGCTGGCGATCGCGCGGGAAGGCTTACGCCGGCGGGCCAAGATGAGTGCGGCCGGCGACGATGAGGGCTTCTTCCTCGACACGCTGTTCGCCATCGCAGGTTCGGGGCGTACGCTGTCCGATGAATTGCTGGAGGCCTATCACGGTGTCTGGCAGGGCGATATCGACTGTGTGTATCGCGAGCGGGCGTATTAGGCCTAGTTAGAGACGCGCCGCTCGAGGATCGCTTTCTTTTCCTCCGCCGTATAGGGCGTGAAATACATCTTATGCTCGCGCCGGGCGACATAGACGCGATTGAGCATCAGGAAATCCACGCCGATCAAGACATCAACATTTGCGTCGAAGTGGTTGAAACCGGAGCCATTGGTGGAAAAACTGGTCATCCTGAATTTTCGAATTCTCACAGGGAAATTCGACAGTTTTTCTCCGCCGATCTGCAGCGTGTGCAGGACGTAATCCGACAACGCGTCCTCGCGGTCAGTTTCCGACGCCGTTATCTGGGTAACACCGGGCGAATCCTGGGATATCCCCATTTCCCTAGCGTGCTGCCAGGAAATGGTAGTGCGGGGAGTAGACGTAAAGAGTCGAGACGGAAGCTCTCGTCCATCGAGAGTGGCGCTGAAATCGATCGCGGAGCTCCACTTCTCATCAATATCCAAAACGACGCCTCTCGACGCCCAATATAAACCAGAGCCGTCGCAATGATCGGGCGAAAATATGTTGAATTTACCGGAATTAAGATCAATTTCTACGTCAAGTTTATCATAGTTTGCTAGTGAAAGATGTCCGCCAATTCTTTTCCCGCCGATTGTCTCTTGATAATATCCATCTCCGGACTTACCAGGATCGCCTGCTTCGAGAACTAGGAAAACGACATTGTGGATTGCCAGATTGCCAAGTTTCATTTCCTCGACGGTAATCTTAGAGCCGGAGGTTTCACCACGGATGTTGTACTGGACCACTCCAGATGCGGGGGCGGGTTTCAGCTGCAGCTCATTCGTAGCGCTGCGGAAAATGCTGGAGACGGGGCTGCCAATAGCAAGTGTAAACTGAAATTCGGTTCCGTTGAGGGAAGCCGGTAAAAATATATGATCCTTTGCGTCGAGCATTATTGGAATAGAAGCGTATTGTTGAAGCTGGCAATCTTCGGCAAGCGATCGATTTAGGGTGATCACAAAGGAGAAGAGCAGGCCAAAAACTGCAACTCCGGCGCATTTTAATTTATTCATGGTCGATTATTTTCCCGAGAACAGATGGCGTATGCTCGAGGACTGCCATAAAACCTGGTGCGAGCAGGCGAATTAGGCTTAGGCCTAGTCGATGGAGACAACCCCCGCCGCTATCGCCCTTTTCTCTTCCGCCGTATAGGGCGTAAAATACATCTTATGCTCGCGCGGCGCGATATAGACGCGATTGAGCATCAGGAAATCGGTGCCGATCGAAACCTCAACATTCTCGTCGTTTCTGTTGATGCGAGATCCGGTGTCGGGCGGCTTGGCAATCTTGAATTCTTGAATTTTGATGGGAAAGTTCGAAAGCTTTTCACCACCGATTTGCAAGGTTTGGAGAACATAGTCCGACAACGCGTCCTTGCGCGCTTCTCCCGACGCGCTATTCGCGACAAGCGTAACGCCGGGGGACTCTGGAGAGATGCCCAATGCGTTAGCCTTCCTCCAGGAAATCGTCGTTTGGCCAAAAGACGTAACGAGTTCAGATGGAAAGTCTTTTCCATTTAAGGTGGTTCTAAAAACAATGCGATAGCGGTCCTCTTCATGAATATCCGCAACTACGCCTCGTTGTGCCCAATATAAACCGGCTCCATCGCAATGATCGGAAGAAAAGACATTTAATTTTTTTGCGTTCAGATCGATCTCGACATCAGACTCGTTAAGTGCACTGAGTGCGAGATCACCGCCAAATTTTTTGCCAGCGATTTGAGCTTTATCAAGCTCCTCATCTGCTTTGGTTACGTCGGGCGTGTCGCTATAGGCTAGGTCGATATTGTGAATTGCTAAGGTGCCAAGCTTCATTTCGCCGATGGTGACTTTGAAACCGCGAATCGGGCCCTTGAATCCGTAGGCGTCGAATTTACGCGACAGCACGGCGTGCAACCCCAATTGGTCCGCGGCACCGTGAGAGATGATAGTGGCGAACGTGCCAGTCATGAGGAGGAACTGAAATTCGGTCCCATCAAGGGAGGCCGGTACGAAAATATGATGCGACGCGGTAAGCGTTATTGGGACAGAGGTATATTGCTGTAATTGGCATTGGTCTTCGGCGAAGGCCTTATTGCACAGAAACACAACCGGTAGGGCGAGCAGGGCACGGGCGATCAAAGCGCTGTTTTTCAATTTTTCAGCTTCCCAATAAGTCACATGATTACGTCAGTTAAAGCATAGCTGTCCGCTGCTGCGCATCGCCTGGCACATCTTACACGGGTAATTATTCCCATGACACCGACTCATAGTTTTGGCCGGGTCCCTTCATCAATGCAAATGGAATGATGCCGCTGGGCGGGATAAAATTCGCCACGATGGAGCAAGCCTCCATCCCGCGACGCAGCGCATGTTCATGCGGGTTGGAACGTTAATCATCGTATTGATTTATAGGATAGGGCTTATGATCATTGACGCTTCGCAGGCGCGCTCGGCTGGCGTCAGACCGTCAATTTGTGTTCAGGGAGATGGCAGCAATGGGTAAAATCAACCGGGCGCTTGTGGGCGTGGTCGCCCTTACCCTGATGGCCGGCTGCAGCCATCCGCATCTCGACACCAAAGTGTCGGTGTTTCACAAGCTGAACGACCATTCGGCCGATGACAAGACGCTGGCGATCATCGCCGTGCCGGAAGATCGCAACGCCGCACTCGATTTCGCGACCTATCGGCAATATCTGGCGAAGGATTTTGACCTCGCGGGGTTCAATATCGTCGATCGGGCCGACCAGGCGGATTACATCGCGTTTGTCAGCTATGGCATCGATAGCGGCCTCGCGCGCACCGGCGTCGTCGCCATCCCACCGTCTGCACTCGGGCAATCGGCGGGCCTGTCGACGGGGTTTGCGAACTATGGTGGCGGCGCCTATCGGATGCCGATTTACGACTTGTCGGTTGGATCGTCATCGGGCCAGCTGCGCGCGCATAATCTTTCGATCGATATCATCGACCGGAACAGTCTTCAGCGCGGCACCAGCAACAAGGTTTGGGAAGGCCGCGCCACCGTGCAGTCGAACTGCCCGACCATGGCGGGCGTTATGGACTCGATGTCGCATGCCCTGCTGGATGATTTCCCTGGCACGAGTGGTACGTCGCGGGTAATCGAGGTAGGATGGAACGGTGGCTGCTAGTACTTGTACCGGTCGCGTTTCGTGTTTGGAGGGACCATGCGCAGCGTCTACGCCGTCATTGGATTAAGTTTACTGATCAGCAGTACGGCAACCGCTCAGGTTTCGGGCGTCAGCCCCGGTAATTTGCCAGGTTCGCAGACGACGAGTGCTCCGGGCGGGGCGGATGACGCGTTTCAGCACGACGCCGTGCAAGCCCCGGACGTGCATGAGCCGCTGTTCCTGAAAGATCACGCGCCCGACTACACGCCGCCGCGTGATCCGGGCAAGCCGAAGCCATCGGTTACCGTGACGCCGGTCAACCCGCCGCCGCTGGATGAGCCGAAACTTCCATCGCTGGCGCCATTGGCCACACCGGCACCGCAGCACTGATCGATGATTTATCGGCGCCCAGAGATGGCGTGATAGATCACCAGCACGACGACCGCGCCGACAATCGACACGATCATGCTGTAGAGATTGAAGCCGGTCACGCCGATCCCGCCAACGCTCGAGAACAAAAAGCCGCCCACCATCGCGCCGATGACGCCGAGTACGATGTCGACGAGGCAGCCTGAGCCTTGGTTATTGACGAGCTTGCTGGCGACGAAGCCTGAAATAAGGCCGAGAATCAGCCACGCGATAATCGACATGAGGCAATCCATGATGTGGCGACGGGGACCCCATGGTCCCCGTCCATTTCGTCCAAGATGGCGGCCAAATGACCGCCATCCGGAACCAGCGTTATACGGTGCGTCTTCTCAATGAAACAAGAGATAGAGCACCAGCAGAACTGGAATCGGCACGCCGATCAGCCACAGCAGCCCGTATTTCATTAGCGCCTCGTCGAATGCGAGCCGGCAATGGCCCAGGTGGCAAGGGCGGTCAGCGCCGCAGTCAGGCCCAAGGCCAGTACCGGATACCGCTTCGTTGTCTCGACAATCGCCTCGCTGGTCGACAGGTCGCTGACGGCTTCATAGCCTTCACGAACCGTATCCTTCAGCCCGCCGAACGTGTTTTCGATGCGACCGACGAGACGGTCGATGGCGCCTTCGGCCTGAAGCTTGCTGTCGCCGCTGATGTTGCCAACGACTTCCTTAACCGCACCCCCGGCCTGGCGGGCCGAACCAGTCACTCGATCGGAATCCATTTTCTGCGCTCCTTCGTGTTGTTACTGATCTATCAACACCGCAGGGGCGCATTCGGTTCAAAGGGGCATCGATCAGAAAGCGATCAACGCATACAGGCTGTACAGCCCGTTTCCGGTCATCGGCACCCAATTGCTCGATATGTAGAAGGATGGGCAGGCGAGATTGGCGAGCGCCAGGCCAGCGCGCATGGGCGGTCTTGCCTGTTTCAGGATAAGGGGCGCCAGCAGAAACAGGCTAAGCGAGGTGAACTGCACCATGCGTGAGACGTCGGTCGCGATCAGGATCAGCGGCAGTGCCGATATGGTCAGTACCGCCGTCAAGGCATTCCGCCGCCCGTACCAGCCCGAAAGGGCTAAGATCACCACGAACCAGTAGAGTTTATAGGCGATGGCGATCCCGGCAAACGCCCGCCAGGGATGCCCGGCCAGCCAATCGAAAGAGGTTTCCGTTGAACCCGGCGACGGCCGGTAGGCGGTGTTGAAGGCGGCATCGAGCGTCAAATTCCAATTCAGCGCGTAGCCGATCGCATAGGCGGCGAAGCAGGCGCCACCCAGGATGATCCAACTCCGCCTTTCCGCCGATGAGTTAGCCTGAACAATGAGTGCCGCCAGAACAAAGGCGCTGGCGATCTCATGCGCGCCGACCATCAGGCTGAGCAGGATGAATTTCAGCGGGTTGGAGAGGCGCCGCACGCCGGCAATCATGCCGAACAGGAAGACAATGACCTCGTTATATCCCGGCACGATCAGCAGATAGGCCACGATCGAGGAGGTGGAAATCGACAGGATCTCGAGCGCGCTGAGATCAAGATCGTGCAGAAATTTGATCGCGACGATCCAGGTTGCGATGAACAGCGCGTACCAAAAATACAGATAGAGCGGTCCGTCCAACCAAAGGAGATGCGCCAGCACCGGCACCGTAATCCGCCGCGCCAGATTGGAAGGGTCGGACATATCCCAATAATTCAGCGACAGGCTGGCGAAGCTGTCGCCGTGCGAGATCAAATGCGGCGCGCCGATCAGGCAGAACAGGCTCGCGAAAACAGCGATATAGCGCCAATCCGAAGTAAGGAATGCAATGCTTTTGCGGCACTCACCAAGCAGTATTGGTGCGAGCGCTAGGAGGCCGCAGGCGACGAACAGCATCGGGTAATAATGCCGGATGGCGACGAAGCTACCCGTGTTGAAGGTCATCTGGCAGGTCAGCACGTAGCACGTTCCGGCGACGAAAATCGCCGCTTCGGTCACGTGCCGGCTCTTGAAACCCATTTCCTGACCCCAATGTGCCCGGTTACGCGCGTCTGTTTGCAGTGACGCTAGCTCATCAAGACGAAACCTGCCACGCCCAAGGCCGATCGTGTATTCTGGCGGCGGGCAGGCGTCTCTCCTGCATGGCCGCATGGGTTTTTGGGGCAGTTATGTTTTTCAGCGTGTTCGACATCTTCAAGATCGGCCTTGGCCCGTCCAGTTCACATACGGTTGGACCGATGCGGGCAGCTTGCCGCTTTGCCAAGCAATTGCAGTCGGGCGGCGTGCTGCATGCCACGGCACGGGTTGAGGTGGAGCTGTTTGGTTCGCTGGCGCTCACCGGGCGCGGGCACGCGACGGACACGGCGATCATTCTGGGGCTGGCCGGCCATACGCCGGACGGCATTGATCCAGAAGTCGTGCCGGCGATCATCACGCTGGTGACGGCCGAGGCGGCGCTCGATCTGCTGGGCAGCCATCGCATCATCTTCCAGCGCGACCGCGATATGGTTTTTCACTATGCTGAGACGCTGCCGGGCCATCCGAACGGCATGCGCTTCAATGCCTTCGATGGCGATGGCGTGTTGCTCGATCACGAAGTCTTCTATTCGGTCGGCGGCGGTTTCGTGATGTCGGAGCGTGAGCTGTTCGCCAATGAGCAAGGCGAGACAGTCGTGCCCGACGTGCCATTCCCCTTCGCTAACGCAGCCGAACTGCTGGATCTGGCGGAGCGCAACAACCTGACCATCGCCGAGATTGTGCGCGCCAATGAACGCGCCTGGCGCGACGACGCGGCGATCGATGCCGCGATGGGCACGATCTGGAACGTAATGCAGGATTGCGTCGCGCGAGGGTGCCGAACCGAAGGGACGCTGCCGGGCGGACTCAACGTGCCGCGTCGTGCGGCGGCGATGTATCGCAGCCTGGTCGAGCGGCCGGAAAACGCCCTGCGCGATCCGCTGACCGTCATGGATTGGGTCAATCTCTATGCGATCGCGGTGAATGAAGAAAATGCCGCAGGGGGCCGCGTCGTCACCGCGCCGACCAATGGGGCCGCCGGGATCGTGCCGGCCGTGCTGCATTACTACGAGCGGTTCTGCATTGGCGCTAATCCCAAGGGCATCCAGGATTTCCTGCTGACGGCAACTGCGATCGGCATTCTCTACAAGCAGAACGCCTCGATTTCCGGGGCGGAGGTTGGCTGCCAGGGGGAGGTGGGCGTTGCCTGCTCGATGGCTGCGGCTGGCCTCGCGGCAGCGCTTGGCGCCACCAACCCGCAGATCGAGAATGCGGCTGAGATCGCCATGGAACATAATCTCGGTCTTACCTGCGATCCGGTTGCCGGGCTGGTGCAGATCCCTTGCATCGAACGGAATGCGATGGGGGCGATCAAGGCGATCAACGCGACCAGGCTGGCGCTTCGCGGAGACGGCTCGCATCTGGTCTCGCTCGACCGGGTCATCGAAACCATGCGCCAGACCGGTGCGGATATGGATAAACGCTATAAGGAAACCTCGACCGGCGGCCTGGCGGTCAACGTCGTCGAGTGCTGATTGATTAATGGTTTGTTGATTGGCCTTGCGTTTTCGGCCTGTTGCCCCTCTTATAAGTCCCGCATCACTTTTCGACTAGGGTCTGTCCGTTGCTAGCGCGCTCCAAGAGCAGCTGACCCGGTGCTCCCCAAAATCTGAAGTTGATTAAATGACCCACGATCGTGTGGGGCATTACCTATTGGAGAGCCTAGTAATGGCAACTGGTACTGTTAAATGGTTCAACGCCCAGAAGGGCTATGGTTTCATCGAGCCGGATGATGGCGCAAAGGACGTCTTTGTTCACATCTCCGCCGTTGAGAAGTCCGGTCTTGGTCGTTTGGACGAGGGCCAGAAGATCAGTTTCGAACTCGAGCGTGGCCAGCAGGGCAAGGTTTCTGCAGTCAATCTCCAGGCAGTCTGACTTCGTAAAGCTGGTGCCGCCTCTCAAGGGCGGCACCACGCTTCTTTTTAGGAGAGGCCCTTGTCCGATCATAAATATACGGTGGGGCAATCCGTCGAGTTTTCCCCTGGTGCCAGGGATGGGTCTGCCGCGAGAGGCCGCTACGAAGTCGTACGCCACTTGCCCAGCGAAACCCGCGATCTTCAATATCGGGTGAAAAGCTCCGTCGACGGCCATGAGCGCGTCGTCCGCGAAAGCCAACTCGAACAAAACTAAGCTAACGGCCCAAGGGCGCCTCAGTTTGCGCCCCTCCTATGGGCGGCGTCCAGATCAGGTGACCCGATGGCGTTCAAGCCTAACTATAATCAACAACGCGCCGAACGAACCCGCCTGAAGCAGGCGCGCAAGGAAGAAAAACTGCGCGAGCGTCAGGAAGAGGCGGCAAAACGCAAGACCGATCCTGACGCGCCGGATGATCTCGATAACACGGAAGAACCGGCCTGATCGCCGTTTTTGGAGACAATAAATGGCGAAAAAGAAGCTCAATGACAGCGCGTTCGTGCTGTTCGACGTCATCTATGAGGACGGCTCGCTGAGCTCGAACCGCAAGGTTCCGACCGAGGAGGTCACCGGCCTTGACGGTGATGCTCCGGCCAAATCGATCATCGAAGCGCAGGACCGCAAGATCGGCGAATTGTCCGGCCGGCCGCGCGGCGTGATCAAGACGATCAAGCGCTCGCCGCTGTAGCTGCGTCTCCGCCTGCCAGACGTCTGGCCGCCTGAACAATCACGCGGATCTGCAGTTCGATCGTATCGAGCTGTTCCTCCAATTCATCCTTTGCATCCCCAAGCCGGGCACCGGGACGGGGGGATGGCAGGTCAGGCTGCTGTTTTAGCGTGATCGCGAGCCCGACATTTTCCAGAACGCGATCGACCCATTCGGCGAAGGCAAGTTGGCGCGATCGATCCCGCCGGTCGGCCGGCAGTAGCGCCAGCGCCATGGTCGACCCGGTCATCCGGCGGACACTCGTGACCAGAATATTCGCGGCGTCGAGGGATGCCAGATCGCGCGACGGCTCGAATGTCACGCGTTGCAATGAGGCTTCCGCATTGTTGCTGGCGATACCGGCTTCACGCCGCAAATCGTCATGCCTCGTGCCGGTTCTCAAGACCGCCGTCAGGAAGTTGGCGTTAGCGTTGATGGCGCCGGATAACAGGCGCGGCAGCTGCGTCGGCTCCCAGCTTGGCCAGAAGGCGATGCTGCCGATCAGCGCCAGTATGCCGCCGATCACCGTATTGGCAACGCGATAGGCGGTCAGCACCAGCTCGTTGCTGCCGGGCTCGCCCAGGCCCGCCACCAGCACGAATTGAGGCGTCAGGAACAGCATGAACAGCGTGTAGTTGACCGGGCGGAGCGCCATCGTGATAGCGCTCAACGGGAACAAGGCGACGGCGATGGCGAGCGGGCTTTGGAACATCAGCCCAAGCGCCGCGCTGAAGGCACTACCCAAGACGCTGCCGACGACCCGTTCGACCGCACGCAGCCAAGTCGTGCCAAAGGATGGCTGCATGATCAGACACGTGGTCATGGTCAGCCAATAGCCGCGCTGAAGATGAAACACATGAGTGATCAGTACGCCGATCGCGACCGTAACCGCGACCCGCAGCGAATGCTGGAAATTAAGCGAACTCAGCCGGAAGTTATCGGTCAGCGGACGGAAACGACCCCAATAGAGGAGTGGCTTCACCGCCCCCTCCGGATCATCGATAGCAAGCGGCGCGTCGACCAACTGGCGACGACCTTCGAGGATTGCCAGCGCCACGGTCATGCAACGGATGAGATCGCTGAACAGGTGCCAGCCGCGCGTCATCATCGGCGTTTCTCGCGAGGTGTCTAGCTGATCGGCGAGCGCCCGCACCGCCTGTTCAAGCCCGGGACCGGGCGGAGTGCGGTCGTCGGCGATGAGTGCCGCCAGATCGCCCAGCACATGGTGAATGCGCCTCAGCGTCAACCCCACCACCGTGCGCGACATGCCGGTGCCGCCCTCGATCGTATAGCGTTCGAGCAGATCGTTCAGCGCGATCAGATCGGCGAAGGCCTTGTCGCAGGTTTCGAGCAGGATGATTCGCTGTTCGCCGCGCCGGCTGGCGCCAAGCCGCAAGAGCCTGGTCTCGCGCATGATGTCGCGCGCGACTTCGATCGCCTCGCGGATTTGCGTGCGATGACTCCGCGCGGACGCCCCCCACGTCTCCGGGTCGTGAGCGCGGGCCAAGACAAGCTTGCGTAGATCCTCAACATAGTCGCCGAGTGCGCGGTAGCAGCGCGACACCGCATCGCGCGCCGGCTGTTCGGGCCGCACGCGCCAGATACCAAGCGTGACAACAATCGCCCAGGCGCCGCCTAACAGGAATAAAGCGGCGAAAACCAGCGATGCGGCGAGGGTCGGTTGCGGCCGGTCGAGCGACACCAGGAAATTCACGGTGAGCAACTGGCCAAGCAGTACCAGTCGCGGTGTGAACACGCGGATATAGCTGCCGCCGAAGGTCATGAGGAAGGTGGCTGGGACGGTAATCCAGGGCCCAGAGGCGCCGATATAGCTGCCCAGCGCCGCAATCACAGCTCCGGTCACCGTCAGCAACCCCATCGTCGCCAGGCGCAACTCGACGCGCCCGCCTGGATCGGCCAGGCAGATCCAGAATGCGGCGATGGCGCTCCAGCTGAGGTCGGGTCGCCCGAGACCTTCGCTGAGCGCAATCAGCGTTGCAGTGGCGAGGGCGGCGCGCAAACCCTCGGCGATGCTGACCGCGCGCAGGTCGAATTTCACCGGCAACCGGCGCGACCATGCGGTCAGCCAGCGGCTCCAATACCGCCAGGGTAGCCTGATTAGCCGCGACAGGCCTTTTTTGCGCTGCAACATAAGCGCATGCCTACCCCAAGACAGTGGTCCGGGTCACTACCGAAAGACGCATACCTCGCTTGTCGGAACCGTCCGGCTTAGGCAGCGCCCGATATGGAATCCGCCTTCGCCAACAGTGCCTCGGCCATCCGGATGCTGGCGATGTCGATCAACCGGCCGTCCAGAGAGACAGCGCCCTTGCCCGCCGCCGCCGCTTCCGCCATCGCCGCAATGATCCGGCGCGCTTTCGTGACCTCGGCCTCGGACGGCGTGAACACGCCATTGGCCAGTTCGATCTGCGAGGGGTGGATCGCCCATTTGCCTTCATAGCCCAGCACTGCGGCGCGCTTGGCGGCGGCGTTGTAACCGTCGGGGTCGGAGAAATCGCCGAACGGGCCGTCGATCGGACGCAAGCCATAGGCGCGGCAGGCGACCAGCATGCGGGTTTGGGCTGCGTGCCACTGATCGGCCCAGAAATAGCTGCGGCCGCCCTCCGCATCCTTGTCCGACAGCACGCCGTAATCCGGGTTCACGCCGCCGATCACGGTGGTGCGGGCGCGGGTTGAGGCGGCGTAGTCGGCAACGCCGAAGGACATGGCCTCCAGCCTTTTGCTCGATTGCGCGATCGCCTCGACATTGGCCATGCCGAGCGCTGTTTCGATCAGCACTTCGAAGCCGATGCGCTTGGTCCGCTTCTTTGCCGCCTCGATCTGCGTCACCAGCATGTCGATCGCATAGACATCGGCCGGCACCCCGACTTTGGGAATCAGCACCATGTCCAGGCGCGGACAGGCCTCTACCACATCGACGACATCGCGATACATGTAATGGGTATCAAGACCGTTGATGCGGATCATCATGGTCTTGGTGCCCCAGTCGATCTCGTTCAGACCCTGGATGATGTTCTTGCGCGCCTGTTCCTTGTCATCGGGAGCGACCGCATCCTCGACATCCAGGAAGATGATATCGGCGGCCGATTTGGCGGCCTTTTCGAACATCCCGGGATTGGAACCGGGAACGGCCAATTCGGAGCGGTGCAGGCGTGGTGTCGCCTGATCGATGATCGTGAAGCTCATGGTTCCAATCCCTCTTGCTGGGGGTTAAGCGGCGCGGCGACCGCCCAATATTTTCGCCATGGTCGTGCCGAAATCGGCCGGGCTCGGCGCCACGGTCAGGCCGAGCGACTGCATGATCTCGGTCTTCTCCGCCGCACTGTCGCCGAAGCCGGAGACGATGGCGCCGGCATGGCCCATCTTGCGGCCCTTGGGTGCCGTCAGGCCGGCGACATAGCCCACCACCGGCTTTTTCATGTTCTTCTGAATCCAGGCAGCGGCTTCGGCTTCCTGCGGTCCGCCGATTTCGCCGATCATCAGAACGGCCTCCGTCTCGGGGTCCTGTTCGAACAAGGTCAGGTGGTCGAGGAACGAACTGCCATTGATCGGATCGCCGCCGATGCCGACGCTTGTCGACACGCCAAGGCCGAGTTCCTTCAGCTGTGCTGCCGCCTCATATCCTAAGGTGCCGGAGCGCGACACGATGCCCACCGAACCCTTCTGATAGATATGGCCCGGCATGAGGCCCAGCATCGATTTGACCGGGCTAATGATGCCGGCGCGATTCGGGCCGACCAGCATGGTGCGGCGTTCCTTGGGATAGCGCAGCAGATAGCGCTTCACGCGCATCATGTCCTGGGCCGGAATGCCGTCCGTGATC
>CAIZEE010000650.1 GCA_903931835.1 uncultured Elstera sp. | reverse complement strand
GGCGCTGCCATTGTGGTCGCCATACATGCTGGCGCGGAAACCGTAATCGACGCGGTCGCCAGACGATACCCGGTCGCGCCCCTGATAGCGATTAAGCGCAAACAAATTGGTCTCATCGAGGATAATCGCCTGACTATCCTCATTCGGAATTCTATTGGAGTTCTCGCCGCGCGGCGAACCGACAAGCTGAACCTGAGGCTCGACCAGATAGCTGCGATTGTCGTTATGGGTCACCATCGGGTACTGCCATTTCAGCGCCGTCTGGGGGAAGACACGACCGGTATTGCCGTTGAACTCGGCAGATGTGCCATCCAGCAACGCCTCATTATTGACCCGGTAGCCGTCGAGCTGCAGGGTCGTCGCCCAGGTGAAGACGCTGCCATCACCGGTCTTGAAGGGGACGTAATAGGCATTCAGCGTCGACAGGTGGAAGCTGTCGGTGCCAGCACTCCGCCACAATCCGACCATCCGGTCATCCGTCGTCATATATCCCGGCAGGAAACTCGGGACGTAATAGGCTGAGTATTGCCCTGCGGGAATAAGCGGCGGCAGGGTCGATTGCGGGATGATGTTGGTCAGCTGCTGGAACGCATAGGCGTTGAAGACCTCGTAATTACGCCCCTGGAAGCCCTCGAGATAGAATGTGCTGTTCAGCTGATTGGGGTCGGCCGAATTGGCGAGCTGAATCGGCGACTCGTTGCTGCCGCCGCCATTGATTGACGGCAAGTTCTGGAAGGTTTCGGGTATGTGGAGCGCGCGCGTATAGGTCTGGTCGGTCGCGCGCGTAACGACAAAGCCGGTGCGGAATTCGTCGTCGAACTCCCATTCACCCGTTGCCGCGAGGTTGCCGCGGGTTGCCTTGTTGTCGCTGATGACGTTGTTGATTACCTCGGACACGTTTCCGACGCTGCCGGCCACCCGAAAATCGCCGTTCAAAAATTGCTTGCGGCCTTCGAGCGCCAGGATGTTGCCTTCCTTTGAATAGAAAAGCGGCTCGATGGTGACGTCCGATGATTCGTCGATAACGCCGTACCAGGGCTGATCGTAGAAGACACCGAGCGTCGACGACGTCCCGGCGGAGGGCTGCAGGAACCCGGTCTGTCGTTTCACTGTCGGATCGGGATGCGACAGATAGGGCGTCCAGAAGACCGGGACGCCAAAGGCGTCAATCTCGGCATTGTGGTAGATCAGCTCATGCTCGACTTCGTCATGAATGATGGTGGTGGCTTTGATCTGCCATGACGGCGCCTGGCTCGGATCTTCCTGGCAAAGATTGCAAGGCGAGAAGACGGCGTGGCTAAGTTCCTTTTGATTGCCGCCGCTGCGGGTCGCCGCCGCCGCCGCCAGCCTGGAATTATCGACCAGCAAGGCGCGGAAGTTGGAGGTGATCACGTCCTTGAAATCATCCGCCATTTCCATGTATTCGCCGAACAGCACTTCGCCGCTTGGCTCCAATAGGCTGACATTGCCGGCTGCCGTCACGATCTCCGTGCGGCGGTTGTAATTGACCGAGTCGGCCAGCAAGACCCAGGGTCCCTGGCTGATTTCGACATTGCCATTGGCGCTGATGATTTCGTTATCCTGGTCGTAAGTCATCCGGTCCGCGCGCAGCAGTACGGGCTCCTTGCGGTTTGGGCCGGGTTCGGGCGGGCGTTTGGGCTGGCTGTTCTGCGGAAAGATACGCGGGGCTTGCTGCGCCAAACCGACAGACGGCGTCAGATCGAGGACGAGGCCAAGCAGCAGGCAGGCGGCGACGCCACGCTTCACGCGGCCATCCAATCTAGGCCAGGAAAGCAGGCAGTGTCCTGATGGGGCGGCCACGCGCAAAGTCTCAGCTAGCTCCCCATAGGGAAGATCAAGGGCGCTACCGCCCGATCATTCCGGTCGCATCACAGCGCCGGCCCGGCTGGGCCGTTGCGGCGCCAAAGAAACTATAATCTCGAGGCTGCAACAAGGGGGAAACATAAAGTGAATTGGCGATGGTGTCCGGTTATGTCAGTTTGGCGCCCGTGTTGAGCCGGAACATTGGAATATCTTGAGATGCAGCCCTCTGAGACCGCTGCGATCATTCTGGCAGCCGGCTTGGGGTCGCGCATGCGATCCGACCGCCCGAAGGTGCTGCACCTTGTAGCGGGACGAAGCATGATCGCTCACGTCGCAGCCGCTCTGGATGATCTGGGATGCGAGCGTGTGATCGCGGTGATCGGGCCGGAAGCGCCAGCGGCGGCCTTTCCCCCCTCTTGCCAGACAATTGTCCAAACCGATCGGCGCGGCACCGGTGACGCAGCCAGGATCGCCGGCCCTTTGCTTCAGGGCGTTACCGGAACCGTGCTGATTCTGGCAGGGGACGTGCCGTTGATC
>CAIZEE010000649.1 GCA_903931835.1 uncultured Elstera sp. | reverse complement strand
GTTTCCTGAGCGCGCTGAGGGATGCCGCCTGGGTTGATGGCAGGCTGACTGCCGGCCCGCAATCGGCCGAGGTGAAGGATAATCTGCAGGCTGATGCTGCCGACACAACGGTGCGGCGGCTCAGCGACGAGGTGCTGCGCGCGCTCGAGGTCAACGGCCTGTTTCTGAGTGCCGCTTTGCCGCGCCATGTCTTCCCGCCGATTTTCAGCCGATACGAATCCGGCATGAAATTCGGCGCGCATGTTGACAATGCCGTCCGGCAAATCCCCGGCACGCCGCATCGCCTGCGCACCGATCTTTCGGCGACGTTGTTTCTCTCCGACCCATCCGATTATGACGGCGGCGAGCTGATGATCGAGGATAGTTTCGGCACGCATAGCGTCAAACTGGCGGCCGGCAACATGGTGCTCTACCCGTCTTCGAGCCTGCATCTGGTGCAGCCCATTACGCGGGGTAGGCGCCTGGCGGCGGTGTTCTGGATGCAGAGCATGGTGCGCGATACCGGGCAGCGGTCGCTGCTGTTCGATCTCGACCAATCGATCCAGCATTTACGGCCGGCCGGTTCGCTTGAGGATCCAGGGTGGATCCGCCTGACTTCCTGCTATCACAATCTGCTGCGCCGCTGGGCCGATCTGTGAGCCTGACGCCTGAACAATTGCGCCACCGCGATGAGGTGGAGCAATCGCTCGACCGGATGGCCGATCTGCGCCAGATGAGCAGCGCCGATCTGCGCCAATTGCTCGGCGGCGATCAGGGGGAGGCGGCGGTGTGGGTTGAGACCGCCGCTCAGCACGGCATCCCGCATGGGCAGTTGCGCTGGGGGGCGATGCTGCTGGAAGGCCAAGGGGTCGCCCGCGATGAAGCTCGGGCTTTGCATTGGTTCGTCAAAGCCGCCCGAACCGGTAATGGCGAGGCCATGAATATGGTTGGGCGTTGCCATGAGAATGGCTGGGGGACGGCGATCGACATGGCGCAGGCGGCCGATTGGTATCGCCGTTCGGCTGAGACCGGCTATGATTGGGGCGAGTATAATTACGCGCACAGGCTGTTCGATGGTGTGGGCGTTCCCCAGGATCAAGCAGCGGCTGTCCTATGGTATCGCCGCGCGGCTGATCAGGGCCATGCCCGCGCGATGAACCTGCTGGCCCGATGTTACGAAGAGGGCTGGGGCGGCACCCAGGATCACGTCCAGGCAGCGGAATGGTATCGCCGCTCCGCTGAGGCGGGGTATTTCCGCGCCCAGTTCAACCATGGCTGCTGCCTGCTCGAACAGGGCGATATCGACGGCGCTGCGCATTGGCTGCTTCAGGCGGCAATGCTCGGCAATGACGACATCCGCCGGGAAATAAGCCGCCGCCTGACGGGTGTCGCCGACCCGCGTCTGCAGGCAATTCGGCGCCAGATCAGTTAAGCGGCGTCAGCGATCCGAGAACCGTCGGGATCAATTCCGAGACGGTTGGATGGATATGCACGGCGCGCTGCAGGACATCGCACGGCGCCTTGGCATACATAATGTCCAATATGCCGTGGATCGCCTCGTCCCCGCCGGTGCCGAGGATGGAGGCGCCCAGTATCTGACGGGTTTCGGCATCGACCAGGATTTTCATCGCACCCTGGGTCTCGCCCTTTTCGATCGCGCGCCCGACGCGGCTCATCGGTCGGGTGCCGATCAGGGCTGGTTTGCGGGATGCGCGAACCTCCGTCTCCGTCATGCCGACCCGGCCGAGCGGCGGATCGATGTAGAGCGCATAGGCGGTGATGCGGTCGCTGACCTTGCGGGGATCATTGTCGAGCAGATTGGCCGCAACGATCTCGAAATCATTATAGGCGGTGTGGGTGAAGGCGCCCTTGCCATTGCAGTCGCCCAGCGCCCAGATCGTCGGGACGCTGGTCTGCAATTGATCGTCGACGGTGATAT
>CAIZEE010000648.1 GCA_903931835.1 uncultured Elstera sp. | reverse complement strand
TGTCCCTTGAATTTCGAGCAGTGATAGCATTGCGCTCGCAGGTATTGCGAGGCAACGTCGCCAATCACTGCTTCCTAAATTCTTCCATCGTCACATATTCATCTGTAACAATATCAAGAACAAAAATATCACCGCCGTTCAGCGGAACGATGAATTCATTCCAACGCTCCATTCGTTCGGGCGTGTCGACGTAAACGTCAACATCCCAATAACAATTATTATTATAGATTATTTGCTTTGCTTGATCGTCGAGTATTGCAACGTGCTTATTTTTCGGCAACGCCTTCGATAGCTCCATTGTTTCAGGAAGCCTGGCAACCCTGTCGAATGCCTTCTTCCACCCCTTCGGGTCATCGGCGGCAGTCTTTGAACACGCCCCAATCTGGTTTCCGGACTCCGCGGCGATTGATGCTTGATGAGCGGCCAAGAGCCATGCGCCGCCTAGGAAGATAGCCCGCCAGTTCATTGTCGCCCACCTATCGCGATAGCTTCCGCCACGCCCGGGTCATCATTCTTAGGGTTGCCGACGCGCTTATCAACCCGCCAGATCGCCAGTTCCCCGCCATAAGGCTTCAGCAGCGCATGTAAGGTATCATCATTCGCTGGCTGTTCGCCTAACCAAGCGGGCCAGTCCGCCTCATGCAAGATAACCGGCATCCGCGTATGCAGCGTCGCCATCTGGTTATTAGCTTCAGTCGTGATGATGGTGAACGACTTGACCGCTTCACCTTCGGGCGTTGTCCAGTTCTCGTAAAGCCCGGCTATGACCATGATGGACCGATCAGCCAGTGCAATGGCGTAAGGCTGCTTTTCCTTCGGCCCTAGCGTCTTCCACTCATAGAAGTTGTTTACCGGCACCAAACAGCGCCGGCCTTGCTTC
The DNA here is from genome assembly GCA_903931835.1 of uncultured Elstera sp. Classification (GTDB taxonomy): domain Bacteria; phylum Pseudomonadota; class Alphaproteobacteria; order Elsterales; family Elsteraceae; genus CAIZEE01. The sequence continues at coordinate 1,892 of CAIZEE010000648.1, read as the reverse complement.
CACGCGTTACGGAACGCTGGCTTGTTGGCGATGCCCTCAGCCCGCGCGTTGAACATAGCGTAGGTGGACGCCTTCGGGTCATTCGCCCATATCGACGGACGCAGCCACCAACGGCTTATCTCAAGGATGCGTTGACCGTCATCGTCGAGCCGGGCAATCGGCAGATCAGACGTGGGCGGCGCGTTCCATCTTGGCCGAAGGTTCAAAGACATCTGCTTCGGTATCTTCAGCAGCTTTACGATCTCGGTGTAATCCTCGTCCATCCTCACCCGACCGCACATTAACTGCCTCCAAGCCTTTGCTGAAGCTCCGGGTGTCGAAAGGGGTATGTGCGAGCCTCCTGTCTCACAGCAAAGTAGGCAATTGCACACCAGATCAAAATGACGACGACGGCCCCGATGGGGTAATAGCGAGGGTGGGATTTAAGAAAACCAAGGGCTAACAGCGGCGTCGCGGCGGCTAATGACCACCCGACAACGAATACGCCCCTGATAACCCAAGCTCCAAGATCGCCTGCCCCCGCGTCGAAGGACATAGCAAATGCAAAGAAGAATGGGACGATAGAAAGGCCGGCGATTCCGACCAAACCCCAGAGACCTACTAGAGAAAGCCACCTTGCGGCGGCAGACACGCTAGCATCCTGTGACATTATCAATCCGCATATCGAATGACACTCGCTCGATATCAACGACGGGAATTCGAGGGACGCTAAAAGGACGTGATCCTTAAACAGCTGCTCCGTCTCTGTTCGTCGAGCAGGATCAAGTCCTGCACCCTGTTTCCGTGTCTTGCAAGGAGATACCGGCGATGCCCCTCCAACTCTCGATTTTCTTAGCGTATCGCCGCCTGCATCGCTGAGCGCATCCGGGTCTGCGTCAACAGCTAAGCATAGGCCTCGATCGCGAGCGCCTCTGGAGGCATCTCAAGCCTAGCCTTCTTCAGGTCGTGAATGGCTTGGAGATTAACCCAATATTGCGGCGTCGTGCCGAACGCCTGAGCAAGACGGATTGCCATCTGAGCGGTAATCGAGCGCTCGCCATTTAAGATGGCGGTCACGGCATTGGGTGCCACCCGAATATGAGCCGCCAGCTTCCGCGCGCTGATGCCGAGTGCGTCGATCTCGTCACGGAGAAATTCACCGGGATGGATCGGCGGCAGATTATCGATCGCGTAGGTCATGGTCCTGTCCTTCAGTGATAGTTCACAATCTCAACATCATCGGCATCGCCGTCGACCTGCAGCGGGTCGGTTCCTTCAGCGACCGCGCCTGTCGGGACCCAGGTAAAGCACACCCGCCATTTGTCGTTGATGCGGATGCTGTACTGCCCGCGCCGATCGCCACCCAGCGCCTCAAACCGGTTTGACGGAGGATACCGAAGATCCCCAAGCTTTACCGCCGCCTGCAACTTGGTGAGCGCTTTTGCGGCCGCCTGTTCGAAAGATTGGAACTCCTTGACGCGCTCCCCCGCCAGGAATTTTTCAGTGGCCTTCGTCCTACAGCCCCGGATAGCCAAATCAGCGCCTGATGGTAACGGATCGCGAATAAGCGTTATATGTTAGGTAACGCATAACGGTCAAGTAGCGCCGCTCCCAACCCGGTTGACACAAGCCCCCGCCTACGCCACCTCTTCCAAATGAGCCGCGCCTTCGTCAAAGAGCCGGACGGGGATTCCGCACCGCCCGAGCTTCCCGCCCTGCCGATCAGCCCCCACCCAAACCTCGTCACGCCGGCGGGGCTGGAGGCGTTGCGGGCGCGGCATCGTGATCTGATGGCTCGGCTTGGCGCACTGAAGACACTCGGCGAAAAGGCGGATAAAAGCCAGATCGCGGTGGCTGAGCGGGATTTGCGCTATGTCGAGGCGCGTCTGGGAAGCGCCATCGTGCAGCCGCCC
>CAIZEE010000647.1 GCA_903931835.1 uncultured Elstera sp. | reverse complement strand
CGATATTGACCTTGCGCACACCATAGGAAATGCCGGTCACAATTTCCTCGACCGGCACGCCATAGGTCTGGGGCATCTCGCCGCCATAGGCGTTGATGATGTCCTGCAAATCCTGCGGCACGGAGCTCGAGCCATGCATCACCAGATGCGTATCGGGCAGGCGCTCATGGATCGCCTTGATGACATGCAGCGCCAGAATATCGCCATCGGGTTTGCGCGAGAATTTATAAGCGCCGTGCGAGGTACCCATGGCGATGGCGAGCGCATCAACCTTCGTCCTACTGACGAAATCCAGCGCCTGGTCGGGGTCCGTCAGCAACTGGTCGTGGCTGAGCTTGCCTTCCGCGCCGTGCCCGTCTTCCTGGTCGCCCATGCCGGTCTCGAGCGAACCCAGCACGCCCAATTCGCCCTCAACCGAAACACCGACGGCATGCGCGGCTTCGACCACCTTTGCCGTGATCGCGACATTGTAGTCGTAATCGGCGGGTGTCTTGGCGTCGGCTTTCAGCGAGCCGTCCATCATGACGCTGGAAAAACCGTTCTGAATGGCGGACAGGCAGGTCGAAAAATCATTGCCGTGATCCTGATGCAGGCAGACCGGCAATTCGGGATACATCTCGACGGCGGCCATCACCATGGCGCGCAGCATCGTGTCATTGGCGTAGGCACGGGCTCCACGACTCGCCTGCACGATGACCGGCGAATCGGTCTTCTTGGCGGCGGCCATGATCGCCAGCAATTGTTCCATGTTGTTGATGTTAAAGGCCGGCACGCCGTAGTCGTGCTCGGCCGCATGGTCCAGTAGCTGACGCAGCGAGATCAGTCCCATCTCTTCGTCTCCCGTAATCTAAGCCGTTTGCCGTGGCGCCAGCGCCTGAATACCGGGCAGAACCAGCCCTTCAAGATATTCAAGGAAGGCACCACCCGCTGTCGAGACATAGGTGAAATCTTGCGTGACGCCAGCCCGATTGAGGGCGGCCACCGTATCCCCGCCGCCGGCGACGGTCACGAGCTTGCCGGCTTTGGTGAGCTCCGCCGCAGCGCGCCCAACGGCGTTTGTGCCGCGATCGAACGGCTCGATCTCGAACGCGCCAAGCGGCCCGTTCCATACCAAGGTACGACAGGCAGCCAGTGCTTCCGCCAGCTTGGCCGAACTCTTCGGCCCGATATCGAGGATCATGCCGTCGGCCGGAACCCGGTCGGCGGCCATCACCTCAGACGGCGCACCGGCGGCAAAGCGCTGGGCGACCACGACATCGACCGGCAGCAGGATTTCACAACCACGATCCGCCGCGCGCTTCAGCACATCACGCGCGGTATCTGCCAAATCCGGCTCGCAGAGCGACTTGCCGACGGAAAGGTCTTGCGCAAACAGGAAGGTGTTTGCCATGCCGCCGCCGATAATCAGCTTGTCGACCCGGGCGACCAGATTGCCCAGAAGCTTCAGCTTGCTCGACACCTTCGCGCCGCCAACCAGTGCCGCCACCGGGCGTTCCGGCGCATCGACGGCGCGGCGCAGCGCATCGATCTCCTCCGCCAGCAGCGGCCCGGCATAGGCCGGCAGCAAAGCCGGCACGCCGGAGATCGAGGCATGGGCGCGATGGGCGCAGGAAAACGCGTCGCCGACATAGAGATCGCCGAGGGCCGCCAATTCGCGCGCGAAGCTTGGATCATTGCCCTCTTCGCCCGCATGAAAACGCAGGTTCTCAAGCAGCAAAACCTCGCCCGAAGCCAGTGCCGCCACCGCCTTCATGGCATCGGGGCCAACGCAATCATGAACAAACTCGACCGGGCGACCGATCGCCTCCGATAGCGGGCCGATCAACTGGCGCAGCGACAGGGCCATATCATCGCCCGCCTTGGGTCGGCCGAAATGCGACAGGACCAGATGACCTCAATCTGATCTCCCGGCGCAAGTCCTGGCTCATAGCCTACCTGAACCTCGGCATTGACAGGTAGCTGCTG
>CAIZEE010000646.1 GCA_903931835.1 uncultured Elstera sp. | reverse complement strand
GAACTGCCGTCCAGACTAGTTCAACCTCGCAACTGCGAAATCGTCCGCGTTTCGAACCGATGGAAGCGATATGAGCAATTCAGCGCCTGCGAAAGCCACCAATCGGCCCCTTTCCCCGCATCTGCAGGTCTATAAGCCGCAACTGACCACCGTCCTGTCGATTACCCATCGCGCGACCGGGATCGCACTCAGCGCCGGTACCCTGCTGCTGTGCTATTGGATCGTTGCGGCAGCGCGCGGGCCTGCCTCTTTCGCTAAAGCGCAATGGTTCGTCGGCTCGCCCGTTGGCATGCTGATCCTGTTCGGCTGGTCGGTCAGCCTGTTCTTTCATCTGTCGAACGGCATCCGCCATCTGTTCTGGGATGCGGGCTACGGCTTTGATCTGAAGACGACCTATTCATCGGGCTACATGGTGCTGATCTTTACCTGTGTGCTGACGGCGATCGCCTGGTCCGGAGCACTGGTTTTTCTGGGAGTCCTATGATGGGGGAGATGCGCACGACGCTGGGGCGCGTCCGCGGCCTGGGATCCGCCAAAGAGGGTGTTTCGCATTGGTGGGCGCAGCGTTTGACCGCGCTGGCGCTGATCCCGCTCGCCATCTGGTTCGTCGCCAGCATCATCTCGGTCGCGGGGGCGGATTATCCGGTGGTCGCCGCCTGGCTTGGCAGCCCGCTCAACGGTAGTTTGATGATCATCTTAGTGTTCGCGACCTTTTACCACGCGACGTTAGGCTTGCAAGTCGTCATCGAGGATTATTTCCATGGCGAGGCTACGAAGCTTGTCCTGATCATTGCGGTCAAGGCGGCGGCGGTGCTGCTCGGCCTCGGCACGATCGTGGCGCTGCTGCGCCTGATCATCCGTTAAGGGGAAGATTATGAGCGATACCTATCCGATCATCGATCATGAGTACGATGTCGTGGTCGTTGGCGGCGGCGGTGCCGGTTTGCGCGCGACCCTCGGCATGACGGCCGGCGGCCTGCGCACCGCATGCCTGTCGAAGGTGTTCCCGACGCGCAGCCACACCGTGGCGGCCCAGGGCGGCATCGGTGCAGCACTCGCCAATATGGGCGAGGATGACTGGCGCTTTCACATGTACGACACGGTCAAGGGCTCGGACTGGCTGGGCGACCAGGACGCGATCGAATATATGTGTCGCAACGCCATTCCGGCGGTGATCGAGCTTGAACATTACGGCGTACCGTTCAGCCGGACCGAGGATGGCAAGATCTATCAGCGCCCGTTCGGTGGTCACACGACCAATTACGGCAGCTCGGTTATGGCAAAGCGCGCCTGCGCCGCAGCCGACAGCACCGGCCATGCGATCCTGCACACGCTGTATCAGCAATGCCTGAAATATCAGGCGGAATTCTTTATCGAATATATCGCACTCGATCTGCTGCTGGCCGATGACGGCTCGTGTCTGGGCGTGCTCGCCTGGTGCCTGGAGGATGGCTCGATCCATCGCTTCCGCGCGCATCAGACGGTGCTGGCGACCGGCGGCTATGGCCGCGCCTATTTCTCCTGCACCTCGGCGCATACCTGTACGGGTGACGGCAATGCGATGGCGCTGCGCGCCGGCCTGCCGCTGCAGGACATGGAATTCGTGCAGTTCCACCCGACCGGTATCTATGGCGCTGGCTGCCTGATCACCGAGGGTGCGAGAGGCGAAGGCGGCTATCTCACCAATTCGGAAGGCGAACGCTTCATGGAGCGTTACGCGCCATCGGCCAAGGATCTGGCAAGCCGCGACGTGGTCAGCCGCGCCATGACGGTTGAGATCAATGAGGGCCGCGGCGTCGGCGAGCACAAGGATCACATCCTGCTGCATCTCGAACACCTCGACCCCGAGACGCTGCACAAGCGCCTGCCGGGCATTTCCGAGACCGCGCGGATTTTTTCCAATGTCGACGTGACGCGCGAGCCGATCCCGGTTCTGCCGACCGTGCATTACAATATGGGCGGCATTCCGACCAATTTTCATGCCGAGGTTTTGCGCCCGACCCCCTCCAACCCCGACGCCATCTGCGGCGGGTTGATGGCGATCGGCGAGGCGGCCTGCGTGTCGGTGCACGGCGCCAACCGCCTTGGCACCAATTCCCTGGTCGATCTGGTCGTGTTCGGCCGTGCCGCCGCCTATAAGGCGCTGGAAATCGTCAAATCCGGCACGATGCACAAGCCTCTGTCGAGTGCCAGCGAAGACGCGGCCCTCGCCCGGTTCGACCGCATCCGCAATGCCGCCGGCAAGCTCAAGGCCGGCGAGATCCGTCTCGACATGCAGCGGACCATGCAGACGCGCTGCGCCGTGTTTCGTGATGACAAGCTGCTCAACGAGGGCAAGGTCAAGATCAATGAGATCGCCGGCACGATCCGCGATCTTGGCATCTCCGACCGCTCGATGATCTGGAATTCGGATCTGGTGGAGGCGCTGGAACTCGACAATCTGCTGGCCCAGGCCTGTGTCACGGTGACCTCGGCGGAAGCTCGGCATGAAAGCCGCGGCGCGCATGCCAGAGACGACTTCCAAAGCCGCGACGACGTGAACTGGATGAAGCACACGCTGGCCTGGCGCGATGCGGCCGGCAAGGTGACGCTCGATTACCGTGCGGTGCATCTGAACACGCTGTCGAACGAAGTCCAGTCTTTCCCGCCCAAGGCACGAGTGTATTAGCGATGGCTGAATTTACCCTTCCCGCCAATTCCAAGGTCAAGCCGGGCAAGCATTTTCCGGCCACGGGTGCGACCCGGAAGAAGGAATTCAAGATTTATCGCTGGGATCCGGATAAGCCCGACAATCCCCGTTTGGATACCTACGAGATCGATCTCGATAAATGCGGGCCGATGGTGCTCGACGCGCTGATCAAGATCAAGAACGAGACCGACACGACGCTGACTTTCCGCCGTTCCTGCCGAGAGGGGATTTGCGGCTCCTGCGCCATGAATATCGACGGCACCAATACCCTTGCCTGCCTGAAGCCGATCGACGATGTGAAGGGGGCGGTTGCCGTCTATCCCTTGCCGCATCAGCCGGTGATCAAGGATCTGGTGCCCGATCTGTCGGTCCCCTATGCCCAATACGCCTCGATCAAGCCGTGGCTGCAATCGGACAGCAAGCCGCCGGCACGCGAACGCCGCCAGTCGGAAGAGGAACGCGCCAAGATCGACGGGTTGTGGGAATGCATCCTGTGCTTTTGCTGCTCG
>CAIZEE010000645.1 GCA_903931835.1 uncultured Elstera sp. | reverse complement strand
CGCTTTACGCGTCGTCCGACCATACCGAGACACAGATCGAGGCGCTGTTCATCGGCGATACGCTGAGCCTGGTCGATGGCCGGCTAAAGCTGTCAGCAGGGCTGAAGGCGATTGCGGTCAGCCGCGTCGGCACCAATAACGTGCCGGGCCCGCAATACGATCTGTCGCTCAATGATTTTCAGACGCTGCCGCGCGGCTCGGTCAGCTGGTCGATCGATGACAACGCCCAAGTGTTCTTCAACGTCGCGACCAATTTCCGCTCACCCAACGAATACACGCTCTACAACGTTTATTACGGTGGGCAGCTCAGCTCGGCGGCGACGCCCAATCTGAAGGACGAGTATTCGGTGTCGGAGGAACTGGGTTATCGCTATCGCGATGACCTGTTCACCTTGTCGATCACCCTGTTCAACTATGATTTCTCCAACCGCCAGGTGGTCGGCATCGTCAATCAGAACGGCGCGCTGCTATCGGCCACCGTGAATGCCGGCGGTCAGAGTTCGCGCGGCATTGATGCAGAGTTCGGCTTGCAGCCGATCCATGGGTTCAGCCCCTATGTCTCCGCTGAGTTCCTGGATGCCAGGGAGGATGACGATTTCGCCGTCGGTACGGATTACCTGCCGACCAAGGGCAAGATCGCGGTGCGCAGCCCCCGTACACAGGCGGCGTTCGGCATCGCCTATGATGACGGCTCATTGTTCGGCAAGATCGGCGGCAAATATACCGGGTCGCAATATTCAACCTTCCTGGATGATGAGCGGATCCCGAGCTTCACCGAACTCGATGCCGCGATCGGCTATCGCCTGCCCAGCGTCGACGGGATCAAGAACGCGGAAATCAGGCTTAATCTAATCAATCTGACCGACGCCTCGTTCCTGTCCGGTGTCGCCAATCCAACCTCCAACGCGCAGGCCGCGACCGGCGTCAATGGCACCAGCATACCGGGCTCGGCGCCGAGCTATTACATCGGTACCGGGTTCGCGGCGTTGTTCACCGTGTCGGCGGGGTTCTAGCCGTGGATATCTGGGAAGCGATCGGTGCTGGGACCAGCCTGCTCGGCATCTATCTCGGAGCCCGGCGCAGTGTGCTGACCTGGCCGGTTGGCATGATTGGAATTGCGCTTTATGGGTGGATTTTTTTCGACGCAAAGCTCTATTCGGACATGCTGCTGCAAGCTGTGTTCGCCGGTTCGCAAGTTTACGGCTGGGCAAATTGGAAGCGGAACGTCCAGGCGGATGATAAGGTTCGGGTCGGCACCGCGAGCCCGAACGAGCTGCTGTTCGGCGTTGCGGGTGCCGCTATCGGCGCGGTGATGTTGGGTGCGTTCATGGCGGCTAAAACCGACGCGGCGGCACCCTGGCTCGACGCGTCGCTCACCTGCCTTAGCCTGACGGGCCAGTTATGGACCGCGCGGCGGCTAATCCAGTCCTGGTATCTGTGGCTGGCGGTGGATCTGGTTTATGTCGGGTTATTCATCGCTAAGGATCTGCGTATCACTGCCGGTCTATACGGCTGCTTCGTCATTCTATGCTTCTATGGCATAAAAGTGTGGCGGAGCGCTGCGGTGGCCGAGGCTGTTTGAGGCGCATAGGGGATTTGGGCGTTGTCCGATCATTTTTTTGCGATTTGTATCCCGACTTATAACCGCGCGGAAATCCTGCGCCAGACGCTGGCGCATCTGGCAGAGCATCATGATCTGTTCGACGAGCTGGTGATCTGCGACAACGCATCGCCCGACCATACCGGCGACGTGGTGCACGCGATGACGCCGCTATTCCGCCGGCTCACCTATGTCAGGCATGACGAGAATATCGGTTCGTTTCGCAACTCGCGTGCGGCGCTCTCGATTTCGCGATGCCGCTATCAGTATCTGCTCTCCGACGACGACCGGCTTGTGCCGGAGGGCATTCGGGCGGGTCTGAGCTGCCTCGCCGGCGACCCTGAAGCGGTTGCCGTTTATGGTTCCTACCAACATTTGGACGAGCGGGGCGAGTTCGCCTTCCAGGTCAAATACGCGGAAGCGCCGATCCGCTTCACCGCTGCGGATCGGCTGGCCGTCATTCAGAAATACATGGGCATGTGGAACCCTATCATGCGGTCCGAGGCGTTTCAGCGCCATTGCTACTGCGACCGCGAGAGTTTCACACACTGGCAGATCATCACGCAGCTTTTGACCGTCGGTGCCGTGTGGCTGATCCCAGACGATTTCTATCAGCATTACGCGACCGAGAACCGTCTCGAAAACGGCCTTATCAAGCCCTGGTTCCACGAATACGGTCGTGCCGATCTGGAGCTGTCGCTGGGCCGGCTTCTGCTGACCCCGGGGGCGCCCGAAATCGTCGCCGCGTTTATGGCAGAGCGCGCCGCCTATGTTCAGCAGGTGGCGGTGCAGATGGCGAAATCGCTGAAAGACCCGGTGGCCGAGCATCACTACATGATCCGCCAGCGCGCCTATGGCACGAGGTGGCTGGAGGGTGAAGCGAAATGGGAGGAGGAGTCCCTGATCGCGATCACGCTCTACTACGTTACCGAGCAATTGCGCGGAACCGGTCGGCGGCGTGTCGTTGTCGAAGACGGGTTGCTCAATCTGGGCGCTCTGTTGCCGCGCTTGCGCGCATCTCTGCCGGGGATTGGCTTCGAACTTATGGCAGAGTCGGAATTTCAGGCCCTGCCGGACGCTCCCGATCTGGTGCTGCTGGCCGAGCGCTGGTCGTCATTCGGCCAATCGGTTGCCGGCGAAACGGGTCAAACGCTCCGGATCGCCTGGTATGATGTCATGTTGTTGCTGCGTCTGACCGATCCGGTGGGGCCGCGTGCGCTGCTTGGTCCGGACGGCTCCGCTCATCTGGTTGAATTTTTCGCCGGAGAGCTGTGAGTTTGCCGTACAACAGGTACAACACTCTTGGCTTCGAGCCTCCGCACCTGGGTGGGCAGGCTCAATTGAAGGACGTGATGATGGAAACGCGCGAAATTCGCAAGGCGGCGCCATCCAATACCAGGCGCCCGCTGCCGTTCAATTCGCTGGGAACCACACCACCTCGCCGCCGTACCCGGCAGGACCCAGTGGCCGATCCTGCCGTCGATGACCGCATCCGCTTCGTCATGAGCGATTTCGGCGGCATCGTCAGCGCATTGCTGTTCGTCGCCCTTGCGGTCGGGCTTGGGCTGCTGGTCGCCTATCTGCGTCATTGACGGCGGGCTCTGCTGGCATGGCGGATGCATTCCAAATCCGCTCAATCTTGTTCATCGCAATGCCGGCTGACGCCGCGATTGCACCCCCAAGCTGACCGAAGGGATACGACTTGCCATGACTTCACCCGATTTCCTGCTGCCGAGTGCGGCCAAGACACGTCGCCAATTCCTCAGCCAGGTTGGCATGGTTGGCGGCACCGGCATGGTCATGGCGGCCATGGCCGCCTGGGGCAGCTCGATGGCGTCCGCTACCGAGGTGCCGCCCGATTTGCGCGGTTCCGGCAAGGGCAAGGTGTAACGGCCATCCGAGTGATGGATCATTCGCAGCTCTAATAAATGTCTTGATGTGATCTTCGCTTAATTTGATTGACATGGTTACTCCGTTCTCTTTCTACTTGAGCGAGCGCCAAAGAGCGCAGGGGCGGCGAACTGTGCTTCTTCCTCGGCATGGATCGGGAACCGGTCGCGCAGCGAATTCGCACCCTGGAGAAGGGCTACCTGCCCATCGTCTAGATCG
>CAIZEE010000644.1 GCA_903931835.1 uncultured Elstera sp. | reverse complement strand
GGCGGCAAGGTCGTCGTGTGGAGCGATGCGGCCACCTGGTTTGCCGGCAAGATCAATGTCGAGGGCGGCGTCAGCGGCGGCAATGGCGGGTTCGCCGAGACGTCGGGCAAAGCATATTTGGGAGCGGTCGGCATCGTTGACGGGAAGGCGGCGCACGGTAATGCCGGTCAATGGCTGCTCGATCCGATCGATGTGACGATCGAGAGCGGGACTACGAGCGGCGGCACGTTTACGGGCGGCGTCTTTACGCCGGGTTCGGGCAGCACGGCGATTATTGACAGCGGCGCGGTTCTGAGTTCGTTGAACGCTGGAGCCAGTGTTACGATTGCTACATCGGGCGGTACTGGTGGTACCGGGAATATCACCATCTCCAGCCCGCTTCAGATGGTTTCGACCGGCAATTATCCTGCGGCACTTACGCTAAGCACCTATACCGGTGGCACAATCTACATCAACGCGCCGATTAGCGTCGTGGCGGGCTATCTGTCGCTTAATCTGACCGGATCGGTCGCGGTGAACGCGGACGTCCAGGTTAATAACGGGCTGATCGCAATCGGCAATACCAGTTCCGACAGCTTCACGCAGACTGCCGGAACGACCATTACGACGGCTACGACGGGCAGTTATGGGGCAAATGTATTCTCGCTTCAATACGACGCGATTTCGTTGACTCACGTTGTCTCGAACGGCGGAACGGCGATCATCCAGCCGTTTAGCGCCTCGGACTCGATCGGCATTGGATCGGTCACCGGCACCAATCTTCTGATCAGTAGTGCGACCTTGGGGGCGCTGACCGGGTTCATCGATACGATCGTTGGGGCGGCCTCAAATTCACAAGGAACCGCGTCGAGCGCGTCGAGCATTACGTTTGGCGGTGCCGTCACGTTGCCCGCGAACGATTCAATCTTCTCGGCGACGAACTCGATCACGATCAATTCTGGCGCACAACTTACTGTTCCCGGCGGATCGGGCTATCTGCTGCCCACCTCAAATGTTGCGTTCCTGACCAATAATTATGGCAGTTTCACAGCGTCGTCCGGCTCGGCGCTCAATATTGGAATAAACCAAGTCGTGATCAGGGCGGACTCGGTTAATTTGCCTTCGTCACAATTCATCACCGGCAGCTCCTATGTTTCCGAGCTGACGATCGATACGTCGACCAATGGCGGGACAATCGGGATTGGTAACGGCGCCTCTTCCGGCAACGTCTACATCTCTTCCTCTGCACTGCATGCTTTCGATAACTTCCAGGGCTTGCTTGGATTTGGTTTAGGGAACGCTTCGACGATCGATATTGCCGGTGCGGTAAGCCTGCCCAACCAGGTGTATATCCAAGGCACAAGCGCGATCACGTTCGAATCGAGCGCCGTCGTAACGACGTCCAGTAGCGTGCCAACAGGCGCTAATTTCTCCGGCATCAGCCTGTCAACGTCTTCCGGCGGCTCCATCACCCAGAATTCTGGCGCAACGATCACCGTCGGCGCAGGCAAGCTGGCGATGTATGCGGATTATATCAACCTCAACGGCGCCGCCGGGTCGATCAGTGCGCCGAGAATGCTGTTTGCCCCGATAAGTTCCGGTTCATCCATTTGCCTTGGCTCACAGTGCGATGGTTCGTGGCTATCCCAGAGCGAGTTCAGTACGTTGACCGGGTTCGTCGAGACGCCGACACAGGTTGCGCTGGTCCTTGGCAGCGGTTCCGTCGGCTATCTGAGCATCGAGGGAAACCTGTCCCTGCCGACGTCGACGAGGTTCACCACTGGCGATAGCGGTTCGATTACCGTCAATGGCGCTGTTAGTGGCACCAGCGCAATTATCTTCAGTTCGGGTCTAGCGAGTTCGTTCACGGAAACCTCTGGCTCATCGATTACCGGTAAGAAGATCGGCATCTTCGGCGGAAATGGCTCGACCATCGATATCGCTGGTTCAATTACCGGTACCGGTCTAGAAGTCGAGGCTGGAATTCCGGGAACAAATCTTAATGCAACGGGACAGTACACATCACAAGGGTATGGGACGACAGGGTCTGGTACGATCACACTTGAATCGACGGCTTCGATTGACACCACCCAGGCGCCGCTCGTTACCAACGGGAACAAGGCAGAAACGATTTTCTACACCGTGCCCGGCGGCAGCATAACCGTCGACCGGGGAGCGTCGGTCCAATTCGGCGGCGGCAACGTTGCCTTCGTCTCGGATAAACTATCAATTCTCTCGGCTCCTGGCGCAATCAACGGGTGGACACGCGCGATCGTTGCTCCGGCGTCGTGGGATGGTTATTTAACCGGGCCGTTTGGTGACGCGGTGCTATCACCCAGCCAGTTCTACAACGAGAACGCGCAAACCTATGGCGTATCGATCGGGACTACCGATGACAGCTCTCGCTTCCTGGTTTCGCAAGCATTGATCAACGCCTTATCCACCGGTGTCGGCCGTTTCCAGGTTGGTACGCCAGGCAGCACTGTGGATGTCAGAATTGATGGGACGGTCACGTTCCCCGCCGAAACCAGCATCTTCGGCGGCACGATTCTTTTCGGATCTGACGCCAATGTTACCGTCACGGGCACGACAAAATTCGACAATCCAACGCTTCCCGCTCAGGCGGATGGCCTGCTGCTCAACTCCTCAGCCGATGGGGTGCAGAATAGCAATGGCCAGAATAGCGCGCCTCCTGGCTTCCCCGCCTTGTCCGACGAGGGGCATATCGGCGTCATGCCGGGCGCGGTGATCAATGTCGCGGGCTTCCTGCAGATCACCGCGCAAAATTTCTGCCCGACAACGGTCTGCGCCTACCACCCGATTATCGTCCTGGACGGAACCATCTCAGCCACGAATATCCTCTATACGGATGACCGTGTTGGTGGTCAGGTCATTATCGGGCCGCAAGCCGTGCTGACCTCGACCGGGTCGGCAGCGGTGGCGGGGATTCAAATTTCTCCCGACATTGGCGGGTCGATTACGCTGATCGGCGGTGCTCAGATTGATGCGGGCGCCGGGGCGCTGACGCTGACCACAGACTTGATCAGCCTGCAGGCGCCGGTGAGCCAGTTGGTTATCAGCAACTATAATCAGCAAACACAAATGCAAACCTCGACAACCGTATCGTTCGCGAGCACGGGCACTTTGTCGATCAGCGCTGTTGGCGGCGTCATCGTTGACACGGCTGAGGCTGAGGACCAAGTCGCAAATGGCGTGACGACAACGCTTCAGGGGGTGTCGGGAGTGACAATAGGCGTCGGGGGTGATACAGGCACGTTGCAGCTGTCAACGGCGGTGATCCAGGCGCTGTCACAGACCACGCCGCTCTATGTCGGTGATACCGCGACGCAAGTGGCCGCCGGGTTCAGTACGACAAATGGACCGCTTGAATTCGTCAAAGGTTGTCAGGTCGGTCAGTCCTGCGATGGCAGCAGTGCTCAGATTAAGACCGCACTTAACCAGATAACGGCGGTGGCCAGCCTGCCGCCGGTGACGACTGTCAGCACCATTCAAGGCAGTTTTGGCTTGCTTGATCTGTCGAGCCTTGGGATTGGTTCGGGCGGGAAGTCGGGAGGGAACAGCCAGGAGTTCGATGAAAAGAACGGCGGCGGAGGTCCTAGCGGCTTTGGCAGCGGCGACCCAACCAATAGTCCCAGCGGCTTAACGGCTTTGGGATCGAAACCGTTGCAACCGGTCGTTCTGATGCCTGGTAAGCTCGTCTCACTGCCAGTCAGACGGCCGTTTGATCCCGGTAACGTACCGGGCCTG
>CAIZEE010000643.1 GCA_903931835.1 uncultured Elstera sp. | reverse complement strand
TCACTTGTCATGTATCTATGCATGACCTTCGGCGTACTCCTGTGGATCGTCTACGGCATCCAAATCGGATCATGGCCGGTGATCGTGTGGAACATCGTGACTATAGCGATGACTGCTACGATCGTGGTCTTGCGCATACGGCACGGTAGGGGCAGGTCGCCCTCTTAGACGCCTAACAAGTTCCTGACTTCAAAATATCTGAAACCATCATTTCGTGCTGATTACCTGCTGCCGCGATACCCAATCTTGAAGATCGACCAGTTGTTCAGCAATCTGACGGCAAGCCCCATAGTTATCGGTCACGGTTTCGGCGACATCGGAGAGGGAATGGCCGGAAGCGGCATCAGGGTCGCCGGGGGTACCATGAGATTGGCCGGAGGTGTCGGAAAGGACGGGCACACCACCGGCGGCGGCGTCGTGCAAGCGGACGAAGCCGAGAGGAATAGTGCAATGAGCATCAGCTTGTTTGGTGACATAGACGGGTACCTTCTTAACGATTGTCTGAATGACGATCTGAGTTCTTGCCTGCTGTGACGCGAATGCCTGGCCGACTTGTTCTGTGGTCAAGGCCTGCCTCTCGGTCGTTTCTGCGACGGCTTGAGAAGCGCTAGAGATGGCGGCCTCCTGTTGTAACCAGCCGTAATGGTGGCCGAGATAGACACCGGCGCCAAAACAGCCAACCATCGCCGCCAGCACGCCCAGCGTGATCCAGGGGATAAGCGACCCGCCTGAGAGAATCCCCAATAATTTGGCAAACATCATTGGTCTCCCGATTTAGGGTCTGAGGTCTTGATCAGGATGGCGATGACGCCGCACACCATCACCAAAGCGGCCAAACGACGCGTATCGGTCGACGATAAATAGCTGCCAAACTGGGTGAGGCCGCCAGTGATAACCGCGCCGAACCCAACCCAGGTGCTACGTTCCGCTAGTCGCGCCGCAAGATAGGATTTGAATCTCATGCTACCCCTCATGTTTTTGCCGATGGCGCTAACGCCATTGTTACGGCCTGAGCAATGAGGCTGAGCGGGTAAGGTTGCTGGCCATTTTCCTGAGCCACGATCGCCTTGACTAAAAGCATCAAGGTACCGGGACTGGTCGGATCGACCTTGTCATCCGGTCCGACACCGGCGGCACGGGATACGGCGTTGACATAGGCGAGTGTGTTGTTCTCACTAGGCGGCGCCCAGCGATTGATGATCCCCCGGACTGTGTCGAGATTGTCCCGATGGTAGGTCAGCAGGGTGCGCGCGATCGCTCTCAAACCCCAAATTGGCGCAATAAACACGATGAAGCGAGGGTCGCTGGATTGATCGGGCGCCATGCCCTGCCACTGAATATCCGTGCGGTCGATATTGCCCGGATTATTGTTGCGGATCCCACGCGCGGTCATTGCACCCTCACATGGCCGGAGAGGATGGCAAGGGCCGCCAAAGTCAGCGTGCCAAGCGCGATAAAGATGTGCCAGGTTCCACGACCAGCGCGGAGGGCCGTAACAAGATCCGACACTGTTTCGTTAGTCGCTTTCAACTCGGCGGTCAGGCCATTGATCGCATCGATGGCGTGGCTGTAATTGGCCTCAAGCGTCACCAGGCGGTCGCGTTCTTCGGGCGTCATATCCAAACTCCAGGCATAAAAAAACCCGCACGAGGCGGGTAAATCGGTCATTGGCTGAGGGGGTCAGGTGCCGGCGGGAAATTCCGGCCTGATCGGCAGTGGCTCCGTTGCGTCGCCTGGAACAGCAGCACCGACGATGGCGCGCAACGCCTGGCGATAGCTCACCCAGCCAGCCGGCAAAGCAACTTGGTTTTCGATACAACGGAGAACAGTTGTATCGCTTTCCGCCAGGAGAGTGTCGGCCTGTTGCTTATACAAAGTCCAACTCGGCTGACTGGAGTCATAGGCGGCGAAGACGGCCTCGATCGCGGTAATCTCAGCGGCGGTTAGCGACGGGTTATAGACGAACTGCGTACCGTCGGAGGAAACCGAAAACGCTGTAGCGCAACCAGCCGCCGCAATGGCGTCCCAGAATGTCTGCGTGATTTGCTTTCCCATGGATTAGCCCCTCGTCACGACGGAAACGGTTGAATTGTTCCAGGTAAAGGTGCCGCCGATGTAAACTGCGGCGGCCATTGCAATGATGTGGGAGCCTTCAGAGAGAGTACCGGCCCACGTACAGCTACAGTTAAACAGTGTACCAGCACCAATGGAGGCGCCGCCGGAAACCACTCCCACGCTTGCGCCATCTACAAAAAGTTGAATGCCGCCGCCGTTTCCCGACGTGCTATTCGATCCCTGAGCGTTCACAGTGACGGAAACTCCCTCATCACCCCAGCATTCGACGGGCATGGTTGTGGAGGTGGCCGTGTAGGTCGTTGATGACGTTGAGCTATTGCTAATGAAGCTCAGCCCGATCGAACGGCGGTTCCAATAGCTCAGCACGCGCCCCAGCGCGAATTGAGCGGCGCTGTTGGTCGTGCAACGTCCAACCAGAACACGCGTATTGTCGCCGGTCTTGATCGGCATCCCGGTATTGACGTCGGTCGTCCAAGTTGTCGCGCAAAAGTCGAGTGTGGGAGTTCCAGCGTTGCTGAACTCGTAAATCCAGTAGCTCGTACTTGCTTGCAGGGCGGATGACGCGGCCCCGTTTACGAAACAACTGGTTGAGGTAGCGGTGATGCCGGCACTGGGGATTGTCTGAGTTCCGCTAGCCGGGTTCAGCAGCCGGTTTCCGCCATAGGGCGCCAGAGTGATCGTCGTTGCGGTGGGGGTCCCGACCGTAAGGGGGGCACTCAAGCGGCATTGCGCCAATTGCATCATTGCCGAGCGGGCAATCTGGACGTTGCTGCCGTCGTAAAGGCCCTCGATCACAGCACCGGCAACAAGGGCCCCCACCAGGATCGCCGACCCGTCGGAATTCGTGAGCGCTTTGTTACCCAGACCGTTGACGTTCAGAAAGCACGTCGACGACGTATTGGTATTCGTCACCTTGAATCGAATCGGCGCCCCCACAAGCGAGGCCCAGGCCGCGGGTGTCGGGCTGAGGCTGACGGCATAGTTATTTGCGGTCCCGGTATCGATGGCGTAGTTTCCCGGCTGCGACTGCAGTGTGGCCGGGAGGGATGGATATTTGTATCCAGAATTGATGAGCGGGGACCCTGGAAAGGCTGTGATGTTGGCGCCCGTAATCGCCGACGCACCGTTCGCCACGGTGACGACCCATAGGCCAACGAACCCGGAATCTGGCGCCGGCGTCGTCTGGCTGCCGGTCGCAGCGGCTGTGCCGGCTTTCAGCTGTATGGTTACGCCGTCGAACCGCGTCGTCGGCTGAGCCGTCCCAGTGTTATTCGGACCAGACCAACCGATCGCTGGATTGGACGCGTTGAAATACTGGAGGACCGGTAAAGGGATCGGGCCATCGGACTCGGTAAAGCCAACCTCAACCAGATAGTTGATGCTCTGCCCCGCAATTGCCGGCGGCGGGCAGGAAAGGATGGCCGCGCCCGTCAGATTGATGCCTTGTTTCACAATCACATTGGCGTCAGTACCGAGCGAACTATAGGCGACCATTCCGTCGATCGGCTGCTGGACGTAGACCGCACCCGGTGCCACCTGGACCGTGAGATTGGGCGAACTTTGCGGTGTACAGGCGAAGCCATCGGCGATGGCGCTCGAAGCTGAAGGTAGGCCAACGGCCAATTGCGCCAGATAACCCAGCGCCTGATAAATGTTGCGCTGAATGGTGAGCAGCTCGACTTCGGTCAGGATTTCGCCTGGATATTCGATCTGACGATCCAAGATGCAGCTCCTTGAGAGAAAATGGCATGGGGCGCCGCCGGCGGCGGACGACGGAACAGGCGAATGAAACTGATTTGGGAATTGTCGAGCGCGTCAGCTTTGAAGGGAAACCCAGTCAAGCGTGCCTGCGGCGCGCGCGCCATCAACGGCGGCATAGATCGCGCTATCCGGGATGGGCGTGACGGCGCTTGCGGGGTCAGGCAAGGCGAAATAACTGGCAGACAGCCCCGCGTAACTCGTACCAAGCCCTGCGACATAGGGAATGCCCTGCGCCAAGGGCCGAAACGCGGTCACGAGAATCTGACCAGGCATGGCATAAGAGCCAAGCCGCGCTACACCAAGGCCGGCATTTTGTGTTGTCCCCAGACAGAAAACATCCATCGGTCGCGCTGGCTCGAACACGATTGGTGCCCGGCCGGTCAGGTTTTGCAGGATTGCGATCAGACCAGCGCGCGTCACGCGCGTCAGGAGCAGGTTCCATAGAATCGCTGTCCGAAACGACGCGTCCGTCTGGTTGGTTTGTCGCGTGAGCTGCGTGCCGAAGAAATCCCGTGCGATAAGATCAAGAAACCCGTCGGTCGCAGTCTGAATGCGGGTTTGCAGTCTCACATAATTAAGCAGCCCATAGCACGCCGACAGAACGAGGGCGAAGCCATTGAGCACCGTGGCGAGAACGGGCGCCGGATCAGTGCCCGATAGGCCCGCGACCGGAAACCAGCCCTGCGGCAGATACCCGCGCAGCCGGGCCGCGATATCGCTCTGATCGCCGATAGCCATCAGCTGACCACTCCCGTTCCGGCCTTTAGCAGTTGCTGACTAGTCACCGTCACATCGGCTGCCGCTCCGTTGAGCAGAAGTGTTGTAACGTCGGTGACGATGCCGGGTGCTGCCTCATACGCAATCTGCGCCAGCTTGGTGAGAGGCAGCGACATGCCGAGGCTCAGCCCGTCGATGTAGCTGTTCACCGCCGACACGACGATCGGCTGATAGGTAGACTTCACATAGCCAGCACCAACCGCGATGGTCAGCGACCAGTTCACCGGCACGACCACCGGGGCATAGACCGCAAAGGTGACGCCTGCTGCTCGTATCGCGTCGATCGCCGTGTATACAGCATTGATCAGGCCGGCAGGCGGCGATCCGGTACCATCATCCACGACGACATAGAACGACGCAGGGCTCGCAGTACCTGTGATGTCGTAATCCTCGACCAGAGAATAGCTGAGACCGACCTGAACGCCGGCAACAGCAGTGGCAACCGCGTTCTTAGTCGCCTTCGACAGGCTGGAGATGTAGAGCACGAAGCGCGCGCGCATCGCCGCGTCGCTTTCTCCGTCAACGCCATTGGCGAAGGCTGCAGCGTTGGTCACGGTATCGAAGCCGGGCAGCGCCTGTGTCACCTGAGTGATGACCCCTGCCAAGACATTACCCTGGCTGCCACCGTTTACTGCCTGGGCTGTCACCGTGAGCGAAGGCACTCCGCCGATTATGGAGAAGCCGCCGTTTGGCGCGATGGCCGACGAATAAGCGGTATTGGTCGTGTCGGCAAGCACGACGAATTGCTGACTTCCGTCGGCGGACTGAACCTTGGCACCAACCGGCACGATGGCCGGCTCGGTCGCGGAAAACCGCGAGAACGTAACTTGACCCGTTGCATTCTCCGGTCCCAGCCGCAGAAATCCGAAATCCGCCGCCCAGCTATCCAAATCGGCGCCCTGGCTCGTCGCAGCCCGAATTTGCGATAGAACCTGCATGATCTGCGACTGAATGAAGAGGCAGACATCGGCAACCGCTTCGGTCAGGGCGCCCAGGATCGAACCAGCCGTGAACTTAACGAGCGTAGACTGACTTCTCTGGATCGCGGCCGTTTGGTTCGAGACAAGTTGGGTAAAGCTCTGAAGTGCTGGAACAGTCATCGGACACCTGGCAGTTTTGAGAGTAGTCGGACCGGATTGGCGCCGCCGCTTAAGTCCCGCTTGTTATGTCGAAGCCCTGCGCAACCCCCTGCCCCGCTATCGCATCGACATAATTCAAGTCGACCGATAGGGCATTCGGCTGGGACCGGACGGTAACCACCGGCGGCGGCGTCTGCTGAACTGCCTGCTCCAACAACATTTGCGACAGGACCACGCCGGCAATTGCGCGGCCGTTCAGGGGATCCCCAACGCGCGCCGGCAACCCGGCCCCATAGTCCAAGTGATGAAGGACAGCACCCGCATTGGTGCATAACCGGCGCAAGACGCGCTGACGGGTTTCCAGCGTGTCGTCGGCGATCGCGAGATCACCTGCCGGTCCAATCGACAGGTCGCCGCCGACAAAATGGGACAGGTCAGCCATGCTGATATCCTATGATCATGGGTTTGGTTGGAGGCCTGGGCGGGCCTAAGTCAGCTTGTGCCATTCCAGCCGATCACGCCGGTCTGGAGCGCGGCAGATGCAGCGGAGGGCAAAATGAGCGTCGTCGGGCCGCTACTGGTTAATTGCGGATCCCACAATCCGTTCAGGCTGGCAATACGTGTCCATTGCAAAGGGTCGCCGAGCTGCTGGGCCGCTATCGCCAGCAAGTCACCGCCAATGACCGTAAGAGTGCGCACGCTCATTGATTTTGCGCTCCCGCAAGATTGATGCTCATGCGATTAAGAAAGGCGCCGGTCTGACGCAGATTGGCGGATTGTTGGATGAGCGTCGTGGCTGCAAGCAGTGAGGTGGCATAGCCGGCAGCAGTACTGCCAGCTAAGCTAACTGCGCCGTCAAGCTGGCTATCCACGGCGGCTACTGCGGTCGATGTCGCTACCTGGGCAACCGATAAAGCACCGGCGACATTTGCCAGGCCGGCAATATTGCCGCTCAGCGCACCGGCGGCGCCAATGGTAGTTTGCAGTGCAGCCACGCTGCTGATCACAGGCTCGATTTGCGGCGCAAAATCGCCCAGCGGAGTGGCTCGGCTATAGCTTAACGCTGAAAAGAGATCGGCATTGACCACCTGATCAAGCGTCGGCAGCTGTAAGGACTGATCAGGATGCCGATTGTCGCTCACGACTGTGCAGGATATCCGATAGGCGATCTCCCAATCGCGTTCGTATTCGGCTACGAAGGACTGGATGATTACCTCGTAGCTGAGAGCACTCCACGTCAGCGTCAGTTGCGCACCCGCCCTTCTCGCCGCATCTAGATAGGTGGCGCGGTTGAGCGCCAAAGCACCGCGGAATCGGCCGCTCCAGCTCAACGCCTGATCATCAGGCCCCACAACATCAATGACACGGGCGCCGCCCAGCAGTTTTTTGACGGCTAGTTGCTGGGTGCCGCCGAACGGCAATTTGTCGGGCACTTCCATGTCGGCGAACTGGACGTCGCCCAGCTGCAGATAGACATCCGCAGCGGTCTGCGCGCCAGATGTCCCGAATGGCGCATCGATAATGCCGGTAATGCTCATGGTGACCATGCCTCAGCTATCCCTCCCCTTCCGCCGCCATTGAGTTCGACGACGGCGGAAGGCGAGGGTTTAGGACACTTGGATACGCTGGGAGGCGCGGAATGAAACTTCGACGTCGATGAAGGCGTCTTGCTTCCGGGCACCGATG
>CAIZEE010000642.1 GCA_903931835.1 uncultured Elstera sp. | reverse complement strand
CTCGGCGGCATCCTTCAGCGCAAAGGTCTGGTTGATCGAGACCTTGAGCGCGCCCGATTTCACCATATCGAACACGCCGTTAGCCAGGCTCAGCAGGTCCTCGCGCTTGGCGGCGTAATGGGCGAGCGAGGGGCGGGTGAAGTAGAGCGAGCCCTTGGATTGCAGCGTGCCCGCGTCGATCGCCGGCGGCTTGCCCGAAGACGCGCCGAACAGCACCATCATGCCGAGCGGGCTCAATGAATTGATCGAGGCATCAAACGTGTCCTTGCCGACGCTGTCATAGACGACGGGCACGCCGGCACCGCCGGTCAGCTCGCGTACGCGTTCGGCCACGTTTTCCTTTGTGTAGTAAATGACATGCGTGCAGCCGTGAGCTTTGGCCAGCGCCGCCTTTTCCTCGGTCGACACCGTGCCGATCACGGTCGCCCCGATATGGCTCGCCCATTGGCACATCATCAGGCCGACGCCCCCGGCGGCAGCGTGGACCAGGATCGTGTCGCCCTTCTTCACCTTATAGGTGCGGGTGAGCAAGTAGTTGGTCGTCATGCCCTGCAGCATGATCGAGGCGGCAATCTTGTCGTCGATCTCAGGCGGCAGCGTCACCAGCCGGTCGGCTGGCATCACGCGGGCCTCGGTATAGGAGCCGACCGGGCCCATCGCATAGGCGACGCGGTCGCCTGGCTTGCAGGTGGTCACATTCGACCCAACCGCCTCGATGACGCCGGCCCCCTCCATGCCGATCACGCCCGGCATCTGGGGCAGGGGGTAGGAGCCATCGCGGAAATAGACGTCGATATAGTTCACACCGATCGCGGTCTGGCGGATCAGCGCCTCATTCGGGCCGGGGGCGGGAACATCGATCTCCTCCCAAACCATTTGTTCGGGACCGCCGGTTGAGTGAATGCGGATTGCGTGTACCATGTTGATCAGCCTCTTGGAACAGAACGACTGACCGGAAGATGATGGACCCGATGGCCGCCGTAAAGGGGGGAGAGACCGATACAATCGCGGCAATCGCCACCGCACGGGGCCGCGCCGCAGTCGCGGTCATCCGTGTGTCGGGGAGGGCTGCTCGCGAGGTTCATCGGGCACTGACAAGCCGCGATCTGCCGCCTGCGCGGCATGCAACGCTGACCCGGCTGATCGACCCGGCAACAGGCGATCTCGTCGATAATGCGCTGGTCATCTGGTTCGAAGGACCGCGCAGCGAAACCGGCGAGGATCTGCTGGAGCTGCACTGCCATGGTGGTGCCGCCGTGCAATCGATCCTGCTGGAGGCGATCGTCGCATTGCCTGGATGCCGGCTAGCCGAACCCGGCGAATTCATCCGCCGCGCCTTTGATCACGGCAAGCTTGATCTGACCGAGATCGAGGGCGTTGCCGATCTGATCGAGGCCGAGACGCAGGTTCAGGCCCGTCAGGCGGCCCGCCAAATGGCGGGGGAGTTGGGAGCCCTTTATGAGAGCTGGGCGGACGCCTTGACCCGCATCCTGGCGCATCTGGAAGCGACGATCGATTTCGCCGACGAGGAATTGCCGCCCGGATTGGTTGCCCAGGCGCAGGACGAGATCGATCCGATCATCGATGCCGTGTTGCATCATCTCGATGACGGAAGACGCGGCGAGAGGCTGCGGGCCGGTCTGTCCGTCGCGATCATCGGTGCACCCAATGCCGGCAAGTCGACCTTGCTCAATCGCCTGGCCGGGCGGGACGCGGCGATCGTATCGGATGAGGCAGGCACCACGCGCGATGTGGTTGAACTGCATCTCGATCTTGGCGGCTATCCGATTACGGTGGCGGATACGGCCGGGTTGCGTGATGCCGGCGGTGCTATCGAGGCCGAGGGCATGCGTCGCGCTTTGATGCGCGCTGGCGAGGCGGATTTGAAAATCATCGTCGTCGATGCGACGGAGTTTCCTGTGATACCGGATTCGGTGATCCGGTTGCTCGGACCTAACTGTTTGATTGCCGTCAACAAAATAGACTTGAGACCGATTGACCAGACGACCATGTGGGACGTTCCGGTCCTGCCGATCGTGGCACGCGGGCAGGGTGATATCGGCGCGCTAACCACGGCTGTCATTGGCTTTGCCGCTCGACATTTGGCCAACGGTGCAGCACCGGTTTTGTCGCGGGCGCGTCACCGCTTTGCCTTGCAGGACGCGGCGGCGGCTTTGCACCGGGCGCAAAAAGCCGATGCGGTTGAGCTGGTGGCAGAGGAAATGCGGCAGGCGGTGCGGGCGTTAGGGCGGATTACCGGGCGGGTTGAT
>CAIZEE010000641.1 GCA_903931835.1 uncultured Elstera sp. | reverse complement strand
CACCGCCAGCATTGGCAAGGTGCATGGCCCCGACGCTAAGGAAACCAATCCGCTGCTGAAGCATCGCTGGTGGCCTATGCGTCTCGCTTTTTTCCCGACCGACGATGACAGCTCAACGCCGGATTACGAGCTTGGCATGTCGCTGCAGGATAATGGTGTCGCCCGCGACATGACCCTCGATTACGGCCAATTCGTCGTCCGTGCCAAACTCGACCATATCGAGCCCTTGACCAAGCCTGGCTGCTGATCGCCCTGGGGTCAGATCGGTTCACATTGAACCGCGAATTGGACCCTAACCACGCAACAAAGAGTGTGACCGACGTTTCAGGTTGATTGAACCTGAAACGTCGCACTTTAGAACCAAACCTTACAATGTTTACGTGACCTTAACGCGCCCGTCATAGCCTTCGGTGGTCGCGAAGGCTTTGATATGCTTCGGCACCGTCTCCGGAGCAGGTTGAAAGCTTTTCCGCAGATAGTATGTCGAGACTGGGAACGTATGATGAAGACGGTTTTGATTGTCGAAGACAACGAACTGAACATGAAGCTTTTCCACGATCTGTTGGAGGCTCATGGCTACCGGATTCTGCAGACTCGCGACGGCATGGACGCACTTCGGCTGGCGCGAGAGCATCGACCCAACCTCATTCTGATGGACATCCAGCTGCCAGAGGTTTCGGGGCTTGAAGTCACGAAGTGGATCAAGGAAGATGATGATCTGAAGTCGATTCCGATCATCGCGGTCACAGCCTTTGCCATGAAAGGCGATGAGGAGAAAATCCGCGAGGGGGGATGCGAGGCGTATATCGCAAAGCCCATCTCGGTTGCCGGCTTTCTAGAGACCGTAAACAAATATATCAGCTAGGCTCTAATGCCCGGACGCATTCTCGTCGTCGACGATATCCTACCGAATGTCACGCTGCTCGAAGCGAAGCTGACAAACGAATATTATGACATTATCACCGCAGATGATGGGCTGAAGGCGATTGAGCTGGCGCAAACTCAGGCGCCCGATCTTATTTTGCTCGACGTGATGATGCCCGGTCTCGACGGCTTCCAGGTCTGCGAACGGCTGAAATCCGATCCCACCACCGCCCATATCCCGGTTGTCATGGTCACAGCCCTCAGCGACGCGGCTGACCGGGTGCGCGGCCTGATGGTCGGTGCAGATGATTTCCTCAGCAAACCGGTCCGCGATATTCCGCTTTTCGCCCGCGTCCGTTCGCTTGTCCGCCTGAAGCTCTTGATGGATGTCTGGCGGATCCGCGAGGCGACGTCGAGCCGGCTTGGCTATCTGAACGATATCCCCCTGCCCGGCGATGAATCCGTCACCGGCGGCAAGATCCTGGTGATCGATGAAAGCCCGATCGACACGGTCAATCTGAAAACGGCGCTGACCACCGATGATCACGAACTGACCATGGTCCAATCGATCGAGGCCGCCGTCCCGTTGGTCAATCAGGGGGATTTCGATCTGCTGGTCATCTCACTGCATCTGGTAGAGCAGGATGTCCTGCGCTTCTGCAGCCAGGTTCGCTCCAACGTCAACGAGTCGATCCGGGGCATGCCGATCCTGCTGATGGCCGATGATGAGGAAGATCTGAGCCTCATTGCCAAGGGGCTCGACCTCGGCGTCAACGACTATCTGACCAAGCCGGTCGACCGGAACGAATTTATCGCCCGCGTCCGCACTCAGATGCGTCGTCGTCGCTATCAGGAGCGCCTGCGCACGAATTACGAGCGCAGCATCGCGCGTGCCTCCACCGACGCGCTGACCGGCGTCTATAACCGGCATTATCTCGATGCCCATCTCGACCAGTTGTTGAGCCGCGCCCATGCGGACAAGAAGCAATTAGCCATCGCCTTCTGCGATATCGACCATTTCAAGCGCCTCAATGACACCTATGGCCATGATGCGGGCGATGCGGCGCTGATTGAGTTCACCCAACGCCTGCAGCGCAATCTGCGCAGCTTCGATCTGGTCGCCCGCATGGGGGGCGAGGAATTCCTGGTGGTCATGCCCGACACGCCTCTAGAGCGCGCCTATCGGATTTCCGAACGCATGCGCAGCCGTATTGAGGAAACGCCATTCAAGCTGCCGAGCGGTGAGGAAGTGCCCGTGACCATCAGCGTCGGCATCGCGATCAGCCATGAATTGGACGATCTGGCCGCCGATATGGTGAAGCGGGCCGATACCGCGATGTATCAGGCCAAACGCACCGGCCGTAATCGCGTCGTCGTGGCACCCGACCCTACGAGTTAGAGGGCGATCTGCGGTTCGATTTGGACCGATCAGCCCCTATGCAACAGCCACGGCTTCCTCGGGCAGCAGGACCGAGATAGCGTTAAGGCTTCTGGCCAGGGTTTCCAGGCGACGGGAAACGGCATCAGCAACGATAACCGATCCATCATCGGGCACGCTCAGGGCCAATCTTCCGTCGGGTTTCAGTTCCAGCGTGGAGCGCGAAAGCACGCCGGGCGCCCCACCCGACACGGTGTAAGACAGCCGCAGGGCCGCCCCTAGCTGAGCTGCCAACCTGATTTGGCTCGGGTTGAGCAACGCGGATGCGGCGCGATCGATCATCTCATCGGCCTGCGCGCCATAGCGTGCGGCGATGGCGAGCGCCAGGAACGCGCGCTCCGCATGGGTTATCCCGACGATCGGCAACCGCAACACCCGCCAATAGGCTTGTTCGGCACGGTAATCGGGATGTTCCGACCAGGCGATGTCCGACAGCATACAGGCCGCGCGCACCAATCGTTCCTGCGCCGCCTGCCCGTCTCGATTCAGTGCCGAGACGCGCAGGACCGGGCCGATAAAGCCGAAAAGCTCCTCGTCGGAAAGCTGGAAGCGGCGTTGTCCCGCGATATCGCTGCACGCCGTCAGCAGTGGGTCCTGTTTCTGCACACGCTTGGGCAGTTTGGCGAACACGCAGCCCTCGCGCAGTCCCGATGCGGCAAAAACCAGATCGGATGGTTTGCCGATCGCCAGCAGCCGCTCCAGAATGAGTGCTGCCCACGGCAGCGTCTCCAGGCGTCGGCGCGACACGGTCGGCAATACACGCAATTGTTCCTTGCCCATACGCGCGACGAGGCCGAGAAAGGACAGCGCATGCTCGGCATCGACCGTGTAGTGATGGATGATGTGCAGCGGGTATTGCTCGTAATCCATCAGCACGCGCGCAATCGATCGCCACGCCCCGCCGACGGCATAGAACGAGCGGCCCTCCATCTGCGGCAGCCACGAAACGCTGCGCAGGGCTGCGTCGATCTGCTCGCGCGCCTCGGCCAGATTGCCGCCGCTGGTGTCGATCAAGCGCAGCGGCCCGATCGGCAGGGTCAGATGCTTGCCGATCTTGGTGCCGGACAGATTGACCAATTCGAGACTGCCGCCGCCGAGATCGCCCAGCACGCCCTCCGCATCGGGTATCGAGGCAAGCAGGCCCAAGGCCGAGATCTGCCCCTCATCCTCGCCGCTCAGCACCGTCACCTTGAAACCGGTCCGCCGTTCGACCTCCCGCACGAAGTCAGCGCCGTTGGTCGCCTCGCGCACAGCGGCAGTCGCAACAACCTGAACGTGGCGAACCCCCATCGCATCGACCAGCGTGCGAAACCGCACGAGGTTGAGGATGGCCTGGACGACGCCTTCCGGATTGAGACGGCCGGTCTTGGCAATACCGCGCCCAAGCCCGCATAATACCTTTTCGTTGAACAGCATCAGCGGCGCGCGGCTGAGGCTTGTGTAAATCACCAATCGGATCGAATTCGACCCGACGTCGATGACCGCGATACGCCGGTCCCGACTGCGTGATTTTTGCCTACGAGGCTTTTCTGCCACGTGCCGACGACGCCTTTTTGAGTGCGCTACCCCGGCCGGAAAGGCTGGGATTGGTCATGAAGAAATTGTGGCAGCTAAAGCCGTCACGGTTTGGATTACGGATATATCTGCCATCCGATTGCAATGCCCAACTCTGTGCTTCGTCTTTCAAATTCGCCGTCATGATCTGGTCGAGCACCTGCTGGTGAACGGTCGGGTTTTCGATCGGCACCAACGTCTCCACACGGCGATCCAAATTGCGCGGCATCCAATCGGCCGAGGAGATGAATACCTTGGCATCAGGCGACGGCAAACCATGACCCGCGCCGAAGCACACAATGCGTGAATGCTCGAGGAACCTGCCGATGATCGACTTCACCCGGATATTGTCGGACAGACCCGGGACGCCGGGCCTCAGGCAGCAAATGCCGCGCACGACCAGATCGATACACACGCCGGCCTGGCTGGCCGTATAGAGCGCCTCGATCAGATCAGGATCGACCAGCGCGTTCAATTTCACCCAGATCGCCGCTGGCCGGCCGGCCCTGGCATGAGCAATCTCATCCTCGATATGGCGCAGCAAAGTCGGCCGCAAGGTCAGCGGGGCTGCGGCCAGACGCTCCAAACGATCGGGATTGGCATAGCCGGTCATGTAGTTGAAGAGCCGCGCGGCATCCCGGCAGAGCACTGGATCGGTCGTGAAGAATGACAGATCGGTATAGATCTTCGCCGTAATCGGATGGTAGTTGCCGGTACCGAAATGCACGTAAGTGTGCAGCACGCCCGCCTCACGCCGGACCACCAGCGAGACCTTGGCGTGCGTCTTCAACTCGAGGAAACCGTATACGACCTTGACGCCGGCGCGCTCCAGATCGCGCGCCCATTTGATATTGGCCTCCTCGTCGAAGCGCGCCTTCAGCTCGACCAGCGCCGTTACCGTCTTGCCCGCCTCCGCCGCCTCGATCAGGGCGCCGACGATCGGACTGTCATTCGACGTACGGTACAGCGTCTGCTTGATCGCGATCACCGCCGGATCGCGCGCCGCCTGCCTAAGGAACTGAACGACGACGTCGAAGCTTTCATAGGGGTGATGGACGATGATGTCCTTGTGCCGGATGGCGGCAAAGCAGTCACCGCCGAAATCGCGGATACGCTCGGGGAACCGCGCGTTGTACGGCGTGAATTTGAGCTCGGGCAATTCATCGACGATCATCTGCTTGGTATCGTCGAGGCCGATCACGCCGGTCACGTAATAGACATCGACCGGCGCAACCTGAAGCTGGTCAATCACAAAGCTACTGAGGTCATGCGGCGTGTTGGCGCTCATCACCAGCCGGATGACATTGCCGCGCCGCCGACGCTTCAGTGCGGATTCGAATAGGCGGACCAAGTCTTCCGCCTCTTCCTCGATTTCCATTTCGCTGTCGCGATTGATGCGGAATTCGCCGGCGCCGACGACCTCAAAGCCGTGAAACAGCCGGTCGAGGAACAGCGTGATCAATTCCTCGACCAGGATGAAACGGATTTCCTCACCCGGCAGGCGCACGAAGCGGCGCACCTGGGTCGGCAGCGGCAGCAAGGCCCGCATCTCCATCCCATCACTATGCCGCGACAGCGACAGCGCCAGCGTCAGGCCGCGATTAGGGATGAAGGGAAACGGATGGGCCGGATCGACGGCGAGCGGCGTCATGACCGGGAATACTTCCGCGTCGAAGAAATCCGATAGCCAAGCGCGTTCGTCTTCGGTCAGATCGGCCGCGTCGACCAGCGACACGCCGGCGGCACTCAATTGCGGTCGCAAATCAGCCCAGGTGCTCTCCTGCTGTTCGACCAACTCGCGCACCTGAGTGTGGAT
>CAIZEE010000640.1 GCA_903931835.1 uncultured Elstera sp. | reverse complement strand
GCACCGAGCGGTGCGTATCGGAGCGAAAACCGACGACCGCGCGGAACGGCGCAAACAAGAGCGGCAGCGAGATCATAACCGAGACAAGCCAGGCCGGCACCGCCAGTTCGACGATCATCACACGGTTCAACGTGCCGATCATCAGCACGATCGCCATACCGACAGAAAATTGGAAGAGCGACAGGCGCAGCAGCCGCCCGAGCGGCAATTCGGGTGTCACCACGCTGGCCCAGGGCATGAAACGGCTGCTGCCGATCTGGCCCCATTTTTGGATCATCGCGTTATTGAGGCGTTTCATGACCGAGCGAGCTCCAGCGCCTGCGAGATATAGAAGCCGGTCGAGACGCGATACGTGCGCGTGGGCTGCCAACTCGAGAGCCTCGGATCGCTGCCGATCAGCCGGCGGATCTTGCGTTCCGCCACCGGTTCGATCGCCGGCGCCTTGCCCGCGCGCGGCAACAGCCGGCCAACCGCGTGCATGATCGACAGCGGCACGGTACGCGGTGCGAAGGTGAACAACAGGCTGGCGCGGGTGCGCTCGGCCAGGCCGTCGATCACGCGGACAATATCCTGGGCGCGGTAATGGATCAGCGAGTCCATCGCCACGACATGATCAAAGGTCCCAAGCCCAGCCTGGAGCATATCGCCGACATGGAAGTCGATGCTGCCGGCGCCGAGATTGCGCGGCAGCCGCTCACGCGCGAGATCGATCAGGGTCGGCGAGAGATCGATCGCGACCACCTGCGCCCCCCGCCGGGCGGCCGCGACCGACAAGGCGCCCGTGCCGCAACCGGCATCGAGCAATCTCAGACCAGTCATATCTTCCGGCAGCCAGTCGAGCAGCTGATCGCGCATCGCATTCCGCCCGGCGCGCACGGTCGCCCGGATGC
Source organism: uncultured Elstera sp. (assembly GCA_903931835.1). Classification (GTDB taxonomy): domain Bacteria; phylum Pseudomonadota; class Alphaproteobacteria; order Elsterales; family Elsteraceae; genus CAIZEE01. The sequence continues at coordinate 3,559 of CAIZEE010000640.1, read as the reverse complement.
CGTTGACCGGCGCTTCGGACGTCAGACGCGCCCACAGATCAACGGCTGTGCGGTCGAAATAGGTCTCGAGCTGACCGCGGCGCGTGGTGTAGGAGGAGGCAGCCGGCATCATTGGAACCCCAGCAGATCGAAGATGTCGCGGTCTTTCAGCGGATTGCAGTCAAGCGGGTCGGACCCGGCCCACAGGCTGGCGGCGAGCCGCATATATTCGTTCTGCACCGCAGCGATCTCGGGCGTCGGCTCCAGCTCGAACAGCGTCGCCTTTTGCAGCCGGCTTTTGCGGATCGCATCCAGATCCGGGAAATGCGCCAGGGTCGACAAGCCCGCAGCCTCATTGAACTTGTCGATCTGGTCGGTGCCAGCACTGCGGTTGACGATCACGCCGCCGAGCCGCACCGCGTAATTGCGCGACTTCGCCTGAATGGCGGCGACGATGCGGTTCATCGCGAAGATCGAGTCGAAATCATTGGCTGCCACAATCAGCGCCCGGTCGGCGTGTTGCAGCGGGGCAGCAAAGCCGCCGCACACCACATCGCCCAGCACGTCGAAGATCACCACATCGGTATCCTCGAGCAGGTGATGTTCTTTCAGCAGCTTGACCGTCTGCCCGACGACATAGCCGCCGCAGCCGGTGCCAGCCGGCGGGCCGCCCGCCTCCACGCACATCACGCCGTTATAGCCGGGGAATACGAAATCGTCGGGGCGCAGTTCTTCGGCGTGGAAGTTCACCGTTTCCAGAATATCGATGACGGTCGGCACCAGCTTTTTGGTCAGCGTGAAGGTCGAGTCGTGCTTCGGATCGCACCCGATCTGTAGCACGCGCTTGCCCAGTTTGGAGAACGCGACCGAGAGATTGGACGAGGTCGTGCTTTTGCCGATGCCGCCTTTGCCATAGACCGCAAATACCTTCGCCGTGCCGATCTTGAGTGCTGGATCGAGATGGACCTGCACGCTGCCGTCCCCGTCGCCACAGCCGCCGCTGCCGCAGCTACCGTTGATGATCGCTTCCGTTTTCATGCCGCCGCTCCCACTTCGATGCCTTCGAGACGGTCTTCCAATTCCTGTCCAGCCCGGCGCAGACGCTCCAGGACATCGGGGTCGGGTGACCAGTAATTACGTTCGTTCGCTTCCAGCAGCCGGTTGGCGATCTTCGCCGCCGCCGTCGGATTGAGCTTACCCATGCGTTCGCGCATCGCGTCGTCGAGCACGAAGGTTTCGGACAGCTGCTGATAAACCCAGGGCGCTACATCGCCGGTCGTGGCCGACCAGCCGAGCGTGTTGGTGACCTGTGACTGAATCTCGCGCACGCCCTCATAGCCGTGGGCGAGCAGCGCCTCGTAATATTTCGGATTGAGCGCGCGGGTGCGCACCTCCATCGAAACCTGCTCGGAGAGCGTGCGGATCGTGCCCTCGCCGCTGGTCTGATCGCCGATATAGACGGCGGCCGCCACGCCGCGCGCCTGCTTCACGGCCTGGCTGACGCCACCCAATGTGTCGAAATACTGGTCGAGATTGGTGATGCCGACCTCGACCGATTCCAGGTTCTGGTATGTCGCGTCGACACTGGAGAGCACGTGCTTCAGCACGCCGGCCTGCTGCTGCGGGCGGGCATCGACGCCATAGGCGAAACCCTTTCGCCGCAGATAGCTGTCGCCCAACTCGGCCTCGTCGTCCCAGCCGCCCTCGTCGATCAGCAGATTGACGTTCGAGCCATAGGCGCCATCGGCATTGCCGAACACACGTAAGGCCGCCTGCTCCATCGAACCGCCATTGGCAGCCTGGTAGGCAAGCGCATGCTTGCGGATGAAGTTCTGTTCGACCGGCTCGTCTGCGGTCGCAGCCAGCAGGGCCGCCTCGGCCAGCAATCGGGTCTGGATCGGCAGCAAGTCGCGGAATATGCCGGACAGCGTGACCACTACGTCGATCCGGGCGCGGCCTAGCACATCGAGCGGGATCAGTTCCGCGCCGCAGACCCGGCCGTAGCTATCACGTCGAGGGGTAGCACCCAGCAGCCATAAAGCCTGTGCGATCGGGCCGCCCTCAGATTTGATATTGTCCGAACCCCACAGCACCATGGCGATGCTTTCGGGGATGGCGCCTTGATCGGCGCGGTGACGGGCGATCAGGCGGTCCGCCTGACGGGCGCCGTCTTGAACGGCGAAGACGGTCGGGATGCGGAACGGGTCAAATCCGTGGAGGTTGCGGCCGGTCGGCAGCACTTCGGGCGAACGCAGCAGGTCGCCCCCCGGTGCCGGGCGCATGAAGCCGCCGTCGAGCGCGTGCAGGATGCCTGGAATCTCGCCGTCGGTAGCCATCAACCCGTCGAGCTCGGCGCGACGCGCCGGGTCGGTAATGCCAGCGAGATCCAAAATCTCGGCACGCTGGGGTGCCGTCAACGTCTTGCCGACAACATGCAGCCCCTCTGGGATCAGGGCATATTCCAGTTCCAGCAGATCCCGGCTGAGTTGGTGGATGCGCGCTTCCGCATCCGCGCCCCATAATTCGCCAGCGACCGCCAGATTGACGGCAACGGCCTGGGTTTGGATCAATTCAGCCAGCAACGCACGGCTTTCGCTGTCAGCGTCGGGCTCAACCGCCCGCCAGCGATCAATCGACGCCTTCAGATCGGCGAGGCCGGCATAAAGTCCGGCATGGGCGATCGGCGGCGACAGATAGCTAATCAGCGTGGCGCCTGAACGACGCTTAGCGATCGTACCCTCTGACGGATTGTTCGAGGCATAAAGGTAGAAATTCGGCAGATCGGAGATCAACCGATCGGGCCAGCAATCGCCCGACATGCCGGCTTGTTTGCCCGGCATGAATTCGAGCGCGCCATGGGTGCCGAAATGCAGCACCGCGTGCGCGCCGAAGCTTTCACGGATCCAGCGATAGAAGGCAGAGAAGGCATGTGTCGGCGCAAAGCCGCGCTCGAATAGCAGCCGCATCGGGTCGCCCTCGTACCCGAAACCAGGCTGGATGCCGACGAAGACATTGCCGAAGCGTTCGCCGAGAATGAAGATTCCGCTGCCGTCGGTCTGCACGCGACCAGGAGCCGGCCCCCATTGCTTCTCGATTTCGGTCAGCCACCGTTCGCGGCGCACATGATCATCCGCCGAGACGCGCGCCGCCACATTGGCGCTGGCGCCAAAACGAAGCGCATTGCCATCGACCACTTGGGTGCGTAGTTCGTCCACTGAGGCTGGGACGTCGACCGTATAGCCAGCGTCTCGCATCGCCGAGAGCGTATTATGCAGGGACTCAAACACCGACAGGAAGGCCGCCGTGCCATTATTCCCGGCATTGGGCGGGAAGTTGAACAGGACGATCGCAATCTTGCGCTCGGCGCGTTCCGAGCGGCGTAGCGCGATCAGTTTGGCGACACGCGCCGCCAGCATCGCTGCCCGCTCCGGGTTCACCACCATCTCGGCACGGCGGTCATGCGGGCCGTCCGAAGAACGGCCGCCGAAAGTCATCGGCATGATGGCGCCGTCGAGTTCCGGTATGGCCACCATCATGGTCGCTTCAATCGGGGTCAGGCCGCGAGCGTCGGCTTGCCATT
>CAIZEE010000639.1 GCA_903931835.1 uncultured Elstera sp. | reverse complement strand
CCCGTGCATTCACCAGCCATGTCGATGGCGAGTACTCAATCGCGCCGTATGGGTTTCCGGGCAGCTGCTGGTACACCGTGAAATTATCGGTCAGTTCCCTGTCGCGCCAAGAGGCATCGACGCGAAACGTCATGGTGGATTCACCGAAGACCGGCTGGGTGTCATACTCGGCCGACAGATTGGTGGTCCATTTCGGCTGCAGGCTGGGGAAGAAGGTCGTTAACGTCACCGGGTGAAAAACCCCCGAAGCGTCGGACGCACCCTGACCCGAAAGTGGGTTGAGGTAAGTGTCTTTTACCGAGGTGTAACCCACCGCCGCGCCCAGCGTCACACCACGCATCGGCACAGCGGTCGATTCGAACTCGAAACCCTTGGCGCGAACCGTGCCCTGATCGACCACGACCAGGCCCAGCTCGGGGTGCCCTACATTGATGCCGGCGGATGCTGCCTGCAGGTGTCGGTAAAGAACGGTGAACGCCGACAGGTTCGCGCGCAACCTATGATCGAAAAATTCGCTCTTGATGCCGGCTTCGGAGGAATCCGCAAATTCCGGATTGAACACCACCGTCCCGGCAGACCCACCCGAAACGTTGGCGTGCGAAAACTTGCCATAAACCAGAATGTCGCGGGTGGGCTTGTAATTCAGCCCGGCGGTGAAAGATGGCAAGGTCCGGTCATACGGATTAAAGATCACCGTCTGCTTGCCGTCGAATTGGCCCGTTTTCTTGTCCTTGGTTTCACGAAAGCCCGCCACGAGATCGAGTTGCGAAGTGACATGCAATTCCGCCTGCGCGTATGCGGCCAAGGAAAGCGCCGAATTGAAGGCTTCGCCACTGGTAGGATCGAGGCCGCCGATATTGCCCGCCGGGACAGGCGCCAATACGACATCGTTCGGGAAACCGGGCCTGCCGCCATTGGTCGTGGTAAGGTGAAAATACAACAGACCGGCCGTCAGAGTCATGGCGCGCGAGTTGTAGTTGGCCTGGAACTCGTCGCTCCACTGCTTCGACGTCTGTACCTGTTCGATCCCGTAAACCACGAAAGGAGAGCCAGTATAGCTCGCCGGGAAGCCGAATGCCCCCTGTATCGCGGGCGTGACGACCAGATCGCCAAAGCCGCCCAGATCGCCCGACTCGCGCAGATAGGAATTGCGGTAAGCAAAAATATTCTTGAACGACAGATGGTCGCTCACGCGCAAGGTCGCTGTCAGGCTGTCGCCCCAATCCCGGTCGTAAGACGGCAATGAGAACGAGTTGTTCACGGCGGCCGGGCGCGTTGCGCTCGGGTCAAGCAGCGGCGGCGTATTTTGCAAGGCGATGATCCCGCCAAAGTAAGCGCCGACCGCAGGCCCCAACGTACCAGGAACATAATTCACCGCCGCCGAGGCAGGGGGTGTGTAGTTTTGCCCGGTCCAATCGAACTTGTTGACGATCTTGAGATCGCCATGCTCGTATTTAAGCGCTGCAAAAACCGTATTTACGTTTTTACTTCCCAACCAAGGGGGCGATACCTGCGTCGTTGGAACGCCGGCCGATGTCGGAAATGTCCATACCGTGCCCGCCCCCAGATTCCGAACGTCGCCGCGACGCTGATCGTGCAGATAGGTGAGCGAAGCGCTGAAATCTCCGAAGGAGCCAAAGTCGATCCGGCTCTTGCTCCGGAACTCGCCGTAGTTGCCGGCGGTAAAATCCTGAACCAGGCCGAATTTGTAGCTTGGGTCGCGCGTGGTGACACTGATTGCACCGCCAGTGGAGTTGCGACCGAACAGCGTGCCCTGCGGCCCCCGCAGGACCTCGATCTGCGCCACTTCGGGCAAGTCGATCGCCGAACCGACGGTGCTGCCGATATAAACGCCGTCAAGATAAATCGATATTTCCTTGTCCGATCCCGGCACCACGCCATAGCTTGTGACACCGCGCATCGTGAATGCCGGAATCAAAGCGCCGCCGCCGGTCGCGCGCGCGGAAAGATTCGGGACGGTACCGCCGAGATCGATCGCGTTGGTGATCCGATTGGCCTCCAGCGACTGTGCGTTGAGAGCAGACACCGAGATCGGGACGTCCTGCAGGTTCTGGCTGCGTTTTTGCGCGGTTACCACGATCTCGCCGACGGTGTTGGAATCGGATGCCGGTGCAGCCGCAGCAGCCACTGGAGCGTCCGGCGCAGCCAAGGCGCTCGTGGCCAGGCCCAGCATTGCGACTAGCGCCGTGCCGCCGATCAAAGCGGCTCGATGGCCAGCGCCGAATTTACGGGTAATTGTCATGATGCCCTCCTGACTACGATTGTGTTTTTCTCGCGGATACTGAGTCCGCTGCCGGCAACTCAATGCAATGACCGTGTGCCATTGTCAAAGGAAATTCGGGCGGTCTCGTTGCTATGCGGGCACAAATCATTGGCGGTGCGGCATATCCGCCACTGTGGCCGGCTATGCGTATCTTGCTGCTAAAGTTCAGGTGGTCAGCCCGCCATTCATGCCGATGACCTGTGCGGTGATCCGGCGGGCGCCAAGGGCTGCGGAGGAACAACACAATCGGCACGGTATCGGCGGTTTCGGGCAAGCCCGGGCCCGCGCGATCGCACGCGCCGCATGCATTTCATAAGCGGGCGTTCCGGCGACGAAGCTGGGCGCTATGCAATGGACGCGCACGCCCTACCGGGTTACGAGCGCTAGATTGCCGACAAAACCATGGCGCTGCTGGACGCCGCACCAATCAGTGACCGGGGCGCGGCTTTGTCAGGTGGCCGAGCCCAAATTCATTACCTGCACGTCCTGGAAGGCGCGAATGCCTTCGACGCCGCGTTCACGGCCGATCCCGCTCATCTTGTGGCCGCCTGATGACGAATTGGCGCTGGCGAAGAAGGCGTTGACGTTGACTGTTCCGGTTCGCAAACGCCGGGCGACATCCAGCGCGGCCTGCGCATCCTTGCCATGGACATAGCCCGACAGGCCGAGCGGTGAATCATTGGCCATTTCCACCGCGTGATCGACATCGCGATAACCGATGACAGAGACCACCGGGCCGAAGATCTCGTCCTGTGCCGCCGGGTTCTTGTTGTCCGGCAGATCCAGGATCGTCGGCTCGAAGAAATAGCCGGGCCGATCGGCGCGCTTGCCGCCGGCCACGACCGTCGCGCCGGCTTCGACTGCCAGGCGCACGTATTTTTCGCAGCGACCGACCTGCGCTTCGCTGATCACCGGGCCCATGGTGGTGGTCGGATCGGTTGAATCGCCGATCCTGGCATAGGCGAGAGCGCCCTTCATGCCGGCAAGGACCT
>CAIZEE010000638.1 GCA_903931835.1 uncultured Elstera sp. | reverse complement strand
TGTCAGAAATATCTAACGCCGCATAAATTTGCTTCATGGTCCATTCTCCTTTGTGAAGCAGCTTCAACACTGACTTCGTACCCCAAGGAGGATGGACCTACCTCAATTACGCGATGTCACCGGAATCTGAAAGTATGACAGCTTGGCGGCGGCGGATGTTCGTCACAAACAGCATACTCCGGGTAGAGCCATGTATCGTTTTCTGACTGTTTCTGTGCTGCTCGCATTGACTGGCTGCAATACAGTTTCCAGCCTGCATTACGTTCCACCCGCATCGGTTGAGGTTGCAGCAGCACCATCGGTCGGGGCCGTTACCGCCGTCGACCAGCGAAAGGAAGACCCTAAACGCCTGGCGACGATCATGGGCGGCTTCGGCAATCCGCTGAAAACGCTCGATACGACCAAGCCGGTGAAGGACGAGGTTGCCGACGCCTTCACCGAAGGCCTGCGTGTACGCGGGCTGCTGGCAACGGGGGGACAGGCGCCCTATCGCCTCACGCTGGTTATCCGCAAATTCGACGCCGATATGATAATCGGCCGCACGGGGCGGATCGATCTGACCATGGCCGTTGTCGATCCGGCCGGACATACGGTTTATGAGGACGCCGCAACCGACAGCCAGTCCGACATGAAGTTCTTCGAAGTCGGCATTACGGCCGATATCTCAGACTTGCAGAGGCTCTGCGAGATCGTGCTGAACCGGACCGTAAACCACATGCTCGACAAGCCGGAGTTTCGCCACGCGGTAGCGAGGCTGGGCACGTCGTAGCGGTGTTTCACGTCGTCCGCTCAACCCACTCGGCGCGTGACGCCCCCGGCTCGAACGGGTCGCTGAAATACTGGGTCTCGTGGGCCACCTTGCCGTCGTGGAACTCCATGATGCTGACGGTGTAGGACGGTTTGCCGTCATAGGTCAGGACATATTCGGTGACCCACAGACTGCCCGTGCCGATGATCCGCCGGATGGCGAAGCGTTTGTTGTTCGGCTGCGCTGCGCGGGAGGCCTGTATGTTCCGCCGCCCGCAGATACGCTCGCCCGATTGCGGATAGTCGAGCACCGCGTCCTCCCGGTAAATCTGATGCTCCGCGTCGAAATCATTGGCGTCGGAGGCTGCCCAGTGGCGATCCAGCGCTGCCCTGATTTCCCGGTCGTCCATAGCAAATCCCCGATGCGATCTGGCCGCAGGATAATCCCGGCTGCTATGATGATCGCGATCCAAGCATGACACGAAAACGGATGTTCATCATGGCGGATTGGAAATCGGGCTGGGTTACGGTGGTGCGCAGCGATAACGAACGGATCGTGGTGGCGCAGGACATCGAGCCGGTTGAGAAGCCCCAATTGGTGTTTTAGCCACGCCGGCTGACAGGCGAAGCCCGCGACAGACAATCCCTTGTGCCGTCACGCACAATTCCGCATCGTGAGCTGAGACGAGCGAAGGGGGTATCCGTGCGGCATTGGTTTTTTGGGGCGCTGGCAATTGCCACGCTGATCTCTCCGGTATCGGCGGCTGAACCGCCTGCAGCATCACCGCCGCCCTGCCAAGGCAAGCCGATGGATGGGCTACTGCCGGTCGTGGTCGACAAGGCGAAGGGGCAGATCTGCCTGACCTTGCCGGCAGCGGGATCCGATGGCATTTCGGCGCGCTATCTCTACACGACGGCGCTGCGCACCGGACTTGGATCGGCACCCACGTTTCTTGATCGGGGGCGTGTCGGCCGCACGCAACTGCTCGCCTTTCGGGTTATTGGCAGCAAGGTTGCCATCGAGTTCGAGAACCCACGGTTTCGAGCACCGGGCGGCCAGGGTGGCCGCAGCAGCGATTTTGCCACGTCGATCGTCTGGATGGGCGCTGCCCTGCCGCAGCCTGATGGGCGTCTCCTGCTTGATATTTCGGGCTTCCTCGGCGCTGACACGCTTGGCATCGTGAAGTCGTTGAATCAGGAGGGTGGGGTAAGCCCCGATCCGGCGCAGGGGGCGGGCAAGGGCTTCAAGCTGGATGAGAAGCTGAGTGCTGCCGATCCGACTTCCGTCAAGCTCTTCCCCGATAATCTCGAACTGGACGCGGTTCAGACCTACAGCTCCGACAAGCCGGGGGCGGAGGTTGAGAACATAGCGCCCGAGGCAAGACAGGTGAGCTTCACCGTTCACCATAGTTTCGTGCGGTTGCCGGCACCGGGCTTTGTGCCGCGCAATTTCGATCAGCGTATCGGCGGCTTCGACACGCAATCGGTCGATTACAGCACGCCGCTCGGCCAGGATGTCGTGCATGACGTCGCCAATCGCTTCCGGCTGGAGAAGCTCGATCCCTCGGCCCCGCAATCGCGCGTCAAGAAGCCGATCGTCTTCTATCTCGATCGCGGCGCGCCGGAGCCGATGCGCTCGGCCCTGCTTGAGGGCATTAATTGGTGGGGCAAGGCGTTCGAGGCGGCGGGATATATCGACGCGTTCAGGGCGGAATTGCTGCCTGAGGGCGCTGATCCGCTCGATGTTCGCTACAACATGGTGAATTGGGTCGATCGCGCCACGCGCGGCTGGTCCTATGGCCAGGACATCACCGACCCGCGTACGGGGGAGATCGTCAAGGGCATGGTCGTGCTGGGTGCCGAACGGGTACGCCAGGACATCATCATTTTCGAAGGGCTTGTGGGTGCCGCCAAGATCGGCCAGGGCGGCCCGAACGATCCGATACAGGTAGCGCTTGCTAGGCTGCGCCAGCTTGGCGCCCATGAGGTCGGCCATTCGCTCGGCTTTGCCCATAATTTCGCGGCGAGCACTCAGGATCGTGCCTCGGTTATGGATTATCCCGGCCCGCGCATCGGTCTGGTGGGTGGCAAGCCTGATCTCAGCGATGCCTACGGCGTCGGTGTCGGCAAATGGGACATCGCGACGGTGGATTGGCTCTATGGCGAACCGCCTGCCGGTCAGGACAGTCAAGCCGCCGCCGATGCCAAGGCTGCGGCCGTGGTCGCTGCCGGCCTCCGCTACGTGCCGGACGATAATGCGCGCCGGCCCGATACCTCGCAGCCCTGGGGCGGGTTATGGGATGACGGGGCCGATCCGACGGCGGAGCTGCTGCGCCTGATGACGGTCCGGCGCGCTGCGATTGACGGCTTCGGGCTCGCCGCCCTTTTGCCGGGAGAGCCGGTGGCGAATCTCAGGCGGCGTTTCGTGCCGATCTGGTTGTTGCATCGCTATCAGGTGAATGCGGCGGCCAAGGCGATTGGCGGAACCGATTTCTCCTATGCCGTGAACGGTAGCGGCAAGGAGACAGCACCGCCAGTATCCCCCCAGGCGCAGCGCGCTGCCTTGGGCGCTTTGCTCGCTACACTCGCACCGGACCAGCTTCGTGTGCCGGCCGGGTTGCTGCCGCTGCTCTCAGCCGCCCGCAATGGCGGCGAAAACCGCCAGTTTGAGATTGAGCTGCTCGCGACATCCGGTGGCCCGGTCTTCGATCCGCTGGTGGCAGCCGATGTCGCAACCGAGATAACACTGGGCACGTTGCTGGCGCCAACCAGGCTTGCCCGGCTGGAGGTGCAGCATGCGGCTGATGCGAAGGCGCTGGGCGTGTCCGAGCTGCTTGACCAGTTGGTTGCGGCAACCTTGCCGGATCAGACTGACGCGCTGACCCGGCGTATCGCCTACCGCATGATCGTCAC
>CAIZEE010000637.1 GCA_903931835.1 uncultured Elstera sp. | reverse complement strand
GGCGTGCATCGCCTCGTGCGCATCTCGCCCTTCGACAGCCAGGCCAGGCGGCATACCAGCTTTGCCAGCGTGTGGGTCTATCCGGTGGTCGATGACGCGATCGATATCGAGATATTGGACAAGGATCTGCGCATCGACACCTACCGCGCGTCGGGCGCCGGCGGCCAGCATGTCAACAAGACGGAAAGTGCCATCCGCATCACCCATATGCCGACCGGCATCGTCGTGCAGTGCCAGAGCGACCGCTCACAGCACCGCAACCGTGCGACCGCCATGTCGATGCTGAAAGCCCGCATGTATGAGCGCGAGCTGAGCCTGCAGGAGGAAAAGGCGCAGGCAGCCAGTGCGGGCAAGACGGAGATCGGCTGGGGCCACCAGATCCGCTCCTACGTGCTGCAGCCCTATCAGATGGTCAAGGATCTGCGCACCGACGTCGAAATCGGCAATACCGGCGCGGTGCTGGACGGCGATATCGATCCGTTTCTGGAAGCGGCGCTGGCGGCGAAGGTCGGAGGCGGAAACGAGAGCGTAGCTTAAGCTGACGAAACGGCCTCCGAGGCAGAAGCCCGGCTATCGATCCCTGGCTCAACAGCAATCTTGATGTCGAGCATCGCTACGCCAACCAGACCGCGTACATGGCTCGAATGCACCTTGAAGATCACCGCTTCATCGATCCATTGATGCTTGACGAAATCGGCCTGCGTGCCGTTGCAGACAGCGACCACGATCGCGTAGTCGCCGGTTGCGAGATAGGGCATCTGGAAATGGAAGCTGGCGCGGAAGCTGCTACCCGCCGGAATTGCGGCGGGGGCCAGTCGGTAGGTTAGATAGGTATTGTCGCCGAACAGGATCTGGCCCAGCCGGTCCTTGACCTGGAAGCCGACAAGCGCGCTGTCGAGCTCGACCTCAGTGTGGCAATCGACGACGAAGACGACCTCCTCGCCACCGGTCAGCAGGGCGAGCCGCTGACCGTCCGCCGCCTCCAGCCGGACATCGACGATCTGGGCGCCGCGCTGACCGAACCAGGGGGCGTCGGGATCGAACTCGAACAGCTCGATCTCATTGCGATGGACGGAGGATTCCAGCAGATCGGCACGCACGTCGCGGACCGGTCGATCGACTGGCTTTGGAATTTCCCGCCGGCGGTTGCCGCCGATTTGGAAGCTCGAGCTATCGTCGTTCTCCTGATCCATCGCAACGATGTAGTTGTGGCAGACCTCCTTGGGCACGCCGACCTCACGCAGGCTGCCGCGATCGATCCAGGCGGCGCGGTCGCATAGATTCATGATTGCGGCCGCGTCGTGGCTGACCAGCAACAGCGTGCCCTTTTCCTTGAACTCCCGAATGAAGCGCATGCATTTCTGGGTGAAGGCGACGTCGCCCACCGCGAGGATCTCATCGACGATCAGGATATCGGCATCGACATGGGCGGCCACGGCAAAGGCCAGACGCGCATACATGCCGCTTGAGTAGAGCTTGACCGGCTGGTCGAGAAAATCTCCGATCGCAGCGAAATCGACGATCGCCTGAAAGCGTTCATCGATTTCGGCCTTGGTCAGCCCCAGAATGGCGGCCGCCAGATGCAGGTTTTCGCGCCCGGTAAATTCCGGATTGAACCCGGCGCCGAGCTCTAACAGCGCCGCGACCCGCCCGTTCACCACTTTGGTGCCGGTGGTCGGGTCGAGCGTACCGGCGATCATCTGCAGCAGCGTCGATTTGCCTGACCCGTTGCGCCCGATAATGCCGACCGTCTCGCCGCGCTTGATCGTCAGGCTGACATCGTTGAGCGCCCAATATTCCTGGAAATACCGGCCACGGCGCCAGATCATCTGCTTTAGCCGATCCTGCGGCCGGCGATAGATCTGGTACGCCTTGCCCAGGTTTTTGAGTTCGATCGAGATGTCAGAGGACATCAGCAAATCCCTTGCGCGTCCGCATAAACCAAAGACAGCCAAGCACCGCGCACGCCCAACCTAGCGCCAGTGCGATCAGGAAGTTAGTCGGATCGGGCAGTTCGCCAAGATAGAGCACGCCGCGCGCATCGTCGATCGCCTGCGTCACCGGATTCAGCATGATGAAAGGCCGAAGCCTGGCAGGCACCGCCGTGATCGGATAGAAAACCGGCGCCAGAAACATCAGCCCGGTAATCACTGGCGCGATGATCTGTTTTACATCCCGCACAAAGACGCCGATCGACGCCAGAAACCAGGATATCCCGAGCGTAATTAGTAGCAGAGGCAGCAGCACGATCGGGAATAGCACGGCCGTGATGGGGGGCACGCCGACCAGAATCACTTCCATCAACAGCAGCATCACCAGATTGATGCAGACCTGAACGGATGAGCTCAACAGCGATACGACGGGCAGGATTTCGAGCGGGAACACCACCTTCTTCACGTAGGCGATATTCTCCAGCACCAGCCCCGGCGCGCGCCCTAAGCTCTCGCCGACAATCGCAAAGACGGTGATGCCGATGAACAGCAGAATGACGGCATTGCCCGGCTGTCCGTCAGGCAGCGTCCATTGCGTCCGCAGGATGGTCTGAAACGCGACGCTGTAAATCGTCAGGATCATCAACGGCGACACGACGAGCCAGATGGTCCCGAGCATCGTCGATTTGATGCGCCCTTCGATCTCCCGCCGCGCCAGGCGCACGATTAACGCATGGTTGGCGACGATGATCCGGGCGGGAGCAACCAGAAAACTCAGGGTCATCTATACCGTGTCCTGCCATCTGCGAGCTGAACCGATCAGACCCTGAGGCGCCAGAGCCCTAGTACGCCCAGCCTCGGCGTGTCAATGATTATCAGCCCTCTATTTAGGCAGCCTGGCATGTCGTTACGGGGGACAACCGGCGGAGCTTTAAGGCCATGATTCTGCATATCCCTGAGGTTTTGACTGAAAGCGAAGTCGTAGCCTTCCGTGGGCAGCTTGAAGCCGCCTCGTGGCTTGATGGACGCGCCACGGCCGGTCACCTGGCATCGGCCGTGAAAGCTAATCTTCAACTGGCCGAAAGCGATCCCGTGGCGCAATCGCTCAGCCAAAAACTGGTCGGCGCGCTCGAACGCAACTACCTGTTCCTCAACAGCGCCTTGCCGCGCTTCGTCTACCCGCCGGTCTTCAATCGCTATGGTGTCGGCATGCAATACGGCGCCCATGTCGATAACTCGATCCGTCAGATTCCGGGTATCGGATTGCGCATCAGGACCGACGTCTCCGCCACGGTTTTTTTGAGCGAGCCCGACAGCTATATCGGTGGCGAGTTAGTTATCCATGACGCCTATGGCACCCATTCGGTGCGCTTGGCCGCCGGCGACATGGTGATTTATCCATCGACCAGCGTGCATCGGGTCAATCCCGTCACCTCCGGCACGCGTCTCGCTGCCGTGTTCTGGGTGCAAAGCTTCGTGGCCGATGACGGCGACCGCACCTTGCTGTTCGAACTCGACAAAACCTATCGCGAATTGCACGCGACGCTGCCGGATTCGCCCGCGCTGATTCGCTTGTCCCAGTGTTATCACAACTTGCTGCGTCGCTGGACGATCTGAGAGTCGGGCATAAAATCAATATAAAAATTTGCCCGCGTTTTGCTAAGTTAATATCAACGAATACTATCGATTATAATCAGATAGTATTGTAAAAAGCGCTGGCATAACTCCACGCTTATGGCTTTAACCTTCATTTTTTATGGTAATTTTATTAGCTTTCACTATGGGCGCCTAACACAATGCTGCGGTGCAAGATCGCCCAAGATAGCGACCCCGGAATGGGTTTCGGGGCCGGGCGGTCGGTCAGTGGAGAAGTCATATGTTTGGATACAGTCCGCGTGCGCCGCTTTGGGCGGCGGCGCTGACGATTGCCGGTGGTCTTGCAGGCAATCACGCCTCGGCGGCGCCAGCTTGCGATCCCTATAAGGACTACACCTGCCTAGATACCTATCTCGGGGACGACGTCTTGACTAGGTTCGAGCGATACTACGAGCTCGAATGGGGACAATCGGGCGCGCCGAGCGATCCCAACGCCGCTTCCTCTCATCGCGAGGGTTGGCCCACGACGCCTCAGACAACGCCGCCGATGCCCTTCACCGAATGGCCGTATGGCGGTGCGACCTCGCTTGGCGTCACGCTGCCAGGCTCGGTCGACAGCCCGCTAATGGTCGCACTTGCCCATACCGGCCCTGGGTCTTGGCTGGCCGATAATCATTTCCAGCTTTACGGCTGGGTCGATGCCGGCGTAAACGTCAGCAGCAACACAACCAGGCCCGGCGGCAATGCCCCGATCGCCTATTCCTATACGCCGAATACGGCGCAGCTTGACCAGTTTGTGCTCTATCTCGACCGGTTTCCCGATACGGTGCAGACCGATCACATCGATTGGGGTATGCGCGTATCGGCGATCTATGGCGAAAATTACCGCTACACGACCGCCTACGGGATCGCCAGTAACCAGTTGCTGAAGGACAATTCAGTCAACGGCTACGACTTTCCTATGGTCTACGGCGAGGTCTATATCCCGTTTGTAGCGGAGGGGCTGAACATCCGCGCCGGGCGCTATATCTCGGTGCCGGATATCGAGGCGCAGCTCGCCCCCAATAATTACATGTACTCGCATTCGCTGACCTACTCGTTCGACAACTACACCAATGAGGGCGTGGTGGCGACGCTGGCGGTGACCAAGAATTTCTTCCTTCAGGCCGGTATCGAGACCGGTACGGAAGCCCCGCCCTGGCACATGTATAAGCAGGTGAACAATCCGGCGCCGAACGTGCTCTACCCGAACAGCACGTTCTACAAGGACCCGGGCGACAAACCGGCCTTCACCCTATGCGCCCGTTTGACCTGGAACGACGGCAATGACAGCATCAATCCCTGTGCGAACGGCATTAATGACGGCACCTGGGGCTATAACAACCTGCAATGGTACGGCACGACCTACTATCACAAGTTCAACGATCACTGGCATATCTCCTATGAGATCTATGAGGAGTTCCAGAACAATGTGCCGAACGGCGCTAACCCTCAGGTCCAGGCCATCGTGGCGGCCGGCGGCACGCCGTTTTCGTCGCGCTTCATCGCCTATAATGCCCCGAACATGGCCAATTGCCACAATCCCAATGCGTTGACCTGTCGGGCGACAGCCATCGGCACGACCGCCTATATCAACTACTCGCCGAACCCGCTCGATAATTTCTCCTTCCGCCCGGAGTATTACGACGATCAGGAAGGCCAGCGCTCAGGGACCAGAACCGGTTATTACGAGTTCAGTGCAGGTTGGCAGCATTGGTTTTCGCCGCAGATCGAAATCCGTCCGGAACTCGGCTATTATCGATCGATCAGTGCCAACGCGTTCAACGGCAACTCGAATGCTGGAATTCCAGGAGACAGGAACTATACGGTGATTGGCCAGGGTGACCTCATCGTTCACTTTTAAGGTCGATGTACGGTTTGCTGGCGCATAACCTCTAGCACGAATCTTGCGAGCTTCCTGCGCCAGCGCCGTATGTCATATCAGTTTCATGATCTATTTGTAACTAAGCCGCTATTACGTTGATTGTTGGACATGGGGATCGTGTCCCGGGGGGGATTTTAGCTTGATGTTCTGCCCAGAATTCGCCACTACCATCGTTTTGGCCGTCATGCGTGAGCCGGCCTTGCAGCCTATGTCGAATGGCGGAGCCGATTTGAATGCCTGACACGACCTACAGAAGCGTTCTGACCTCGGCGCTCACCCAAAGCCTGTCACGCAAAGTGCAGGTTCTGGTGGTCGTCGTGATGGCTGCCGCCGCGTTGGTCGCTTTCGCTGTTATGTCACTGGTGGTAAAGCCGGCGGAGGAAGCGGCTGCGGCTGCGGCACCCGAGACGCCGGGCGTTTTCCGCCCGACCCCTCAGCAGGTCGCATCGTTGAAGACAGCGCCGATCGTCACCGCCTCGTTCCGTACCGAGGAGGTGACGGACGGTAACATCGCCATTAATGATGATCGCAACACACCGGTCTTCTCGCCCTATTCCGGCCGGGTGACGCGGTTGATTGCCAAGCTCGGCGACGTCGTCAAACCGGGTCAGCCGCTTTTTGGCATCGATGCGTCGGAATTCGTGCAGGGCCAGAATGATCTGGTCAGCGCCGTCGCGGCGGCCAAGTCGGCGCAGGCGCAGCTTCTGTTGTCGCAGACCAACGCCAAGCGCCAGGCCGATTTGTTTAGCGCCAAGGCGGCGGCCCAGCGCGATGTCGATCAATCCCAGGCCGATCTGGCGGCGGCGCAGAGCAGTGCGCGTTCGGCCGACATAGCGCTTGCCGCCGTGCGCAATCGACTGCACATCCTCGGCAAGAGCGACGCTGAAATCCAGCATCTGGAAGGTCAGGCGGCGCGCATGAGTGCGGAGGCGCTTGTGCCGGCGCCGATCGGCGGCACGGTCATCCAGCGCCAGGTCGGCGTTGGCGAATACATCACCTCCGGCTCGTCCACCCCTGTCTATTCGATCGGCGATCTCTCGACCGTCTGGCTGGTCGCGAATATCCGCGAGGCCGCCTTCGGGCGTGTCCATATCGGCGATCGGGCAGAGGTAAGGGTGCTGGCTTATCCAGGCCGGGTATTTAATGCCAAGATCAGCTTCATCGGATCAGCCATCGACCCCAATACGCGGCGCGTGCCGGTGCGCGCGGATGTTGATAATCCCGACGGCGCACTTCTGCCCAATATGTTCGCGAGCTTCGCCATCATCACCGGCCCCGATGTCACCGGTTTGGCCGTGCCGGAGCGGGGCGTGCTGTATGAAGGCTCAGACGCGCATATCTGGATTTTGCAGCCCGACAAGACCATAGTGCTGCGCGAAATTCATGTCGGCCGCGTCGCCAACCATCTGGTTCAGGTGCTAGATGGGGTCAAGGAGGGCGAGGTCGTCGTCACCAGCGGCGCCTTGTTCATCGACCGCGCGGCATCAGGCGAATGATCGCCATCTGGCTGGGATGTCACTGACACCATGAATCGCGTCATTGGCTTTGCGCTTAACATGCGCATCATGATGGTCATCCTGTTATTCGTCGTTTTCGGAATCGGGATCGCCTGCTTCCTTAAGCTGAATATCGAGGCCTATCCCGACCCGGTGCCGCCACTGGTCGAGATCATCGCCCAGAGTGCGGGCCAGTCGGCCGAGGAGATCGAGCGCTACGTCACGATCCCGATCGAAATCGGCATGACCGGCATTCCGCATGTAACCGCCATTCGCACGATTTCGCTGTTCGGCCTGTCCGATACCAAGATCCAGTTCACCTATGACTTCACCTATGAAGAGGCGAAGCAGCAGGTCATCAATCAGCTATCGCAGTTGCCGGCATTCCCGAACGGCACGGTGCCGCAGCTATCTCCAACCAGCCCGATCGGCGAGATCTATCGCTATCGCGTGCTCGGGCCCAAGGGCTATTCCGTTACCGATCTGAAGACGATCGAAGATTGGATCATTGAGCGCCGTTTTAAGGCGGTGCCGGGGGTGATCGACGTCAATGGCTGGGGCGGCAAAACCAAGACCTATGACATCACAGTCGACCTTAACAAGCTGATCAGTTTCGGCCTGACCCTGCCTCAGGTCATCCAGGTCT
>CAIZEE010000636.1 GCA_903931835.1 uncultured Elstera sp. | reverse complement strand
GGTTTCTTCAGTTTTTAAGCACCCCGCGTGCAGCGGATGGCAAAACGCGCCGCAGGCGTGTTTGCGGTATGGTCCCCTCATGCTTTTTCTAGATGTTTTTGTAGCCGGTATGTGCGCGGTATGTACGCAGTATAGCGCGGTAAGGCGCAGTAAGGCGCAGTAAGGCGCAGTGTAGCCGTCGGAATGTATGCGGCTGGGCGTTTGGGCCTTTGATCTTCGCGAGCTCGAATCGCTGGCCGACCTTGTCGACCGCACACGATTCGACAAGGAAGTTATGCAGACCCTTTCTAGATCCTGCCTCTACATGCATTTACGCTGAAGTGAACCGCGCCATGGGCAGCTGCGATCCGAGCCATAAGCAGGGTCGCCAGTAGTTTCTTCAGTTCTTAAGCACTTAGCGTGCAGCAGCCTTCGAAACTCGCGGAACGCGCGTTTGGGGTAGGGTCCCCTCAAACTTTTCTTAAAAATCCTCCCGGGATTTTCTTCACGGTAATGACGCAGTACAGCGCAGTTAACCGTCCATTGCGCAGTTAACCGCGAGGTTGAGCGCAGAATGTACGCGGTCGAGCGCAGATAGATCGCTTGTATGGCGCAGAAAAGCGCTGTAATGCACTGGTCGAGCGCAGATAGGTCGTTAGATAGGCTGCGGTCCAGCGCAGTATGTACATTTTCGTTGTCAACCGACCGATTTCGGTTTAGGCTGACCCTCCGTTTCGAAGTCGGCTCTTTGTGGATCCGGCGGCGTGTTTTGATAGGAGCTGATGATGGCGACGACCCGTTCTTCGGAGCAGACTGCTTCGCGAGCGCCTCGGTATAAGAGTTTCGATGAGGCCGAGGTTGAGATCAGGACAAAGGCGGAGAGGCACACTCGGCGCCGTGGTGTTGATCTGCTCGATGGTTCTCAGAATTTGATGCGCGGCTTCATCGAAAAGGGTCTTTCGGTGACCAGTCTGACCGATACGATTCGCAAGGTGGCGGGTTGTGAGAAGGTGTCGTATCGACGGGTCCGTCGGAAGCTTGCTTTGTTCGGCTTGGACAAGCTTATTCAGAAGCAATATGAGGAAGGCATTCGCGTTCGCGAGGGTCGTGCTGCGTGGGGCGCTACGGCGTCTAAATCGCGGATAAAGCGCCCGTCTGAATCGGCTAAGAGCGAGGCGATTAAAGAGGCTGGTATGTCCGATAAGATCGATACCAGCGTGGCGGATGCTTTGGCGCGTAGAGAGGCTGGTTCTGTAGCCGCTTCTGCGCGCTCTGTGGCACCGTCTCAGCCTGCGTCGCAGGGTGTGGTGCCTAAGGCGCCGGCGGGCACGCCAGCGGCTTCTGTAGCATCCTCTAATCGGCCTGTTGGAACAGGTGTGGCGACACCACCGGTTCCGGTGGTGCGTCCTCGTGCGATGATTGATACGATCGATCGTTTGCCGCCTGGTACGGTGCCGTCCGGGGCGACTGTCCAGTCTTCTGTTTCGAAGCCGTCTGGTGTTGTTTCGAGGTTTCGGTTGATCAAGCGTTCGACGGAGATGGATCAGGATTTTTCGAAGCGTAGAAGGAATCTTGAGGCGTTAGATTTGCATCTTCAGGAGCATCCGCATTTAGGGCGTCTTGGTTCGATCGGCAGTTATGTTGCGCCGTCGCCGAACTGGGGTTCTCTTCGTCCAGATGACCTTTATGGTTCGGTCGACACACGTCGCCCGATAGAGTTGCGCATGGAGGAATTTGAGAAGTCCATTCCGCCGCATTTTATCGATGTCGAAGATGTGTCGCGTGAGGATCGGTTAGCTGCTTGGGAATGCTTGTACGCTCATAGCGTCAAGTTTTTTGAATACTCCAATGCTGGTCGAGCTGATGAGTACCATTGGCCCTATAAGGGTTTCCCGCCGCGGACTGTTGTTCCGACGAAGAAGCTTGGTGCGTTTGCTAACGACGTGATCGACAGCGTCGAGAGCGGACACTTGCTGGATCAGATGAAGAAGCTGTCTTCTTAGTTTCGTTGTGGCCGTGCGCGATTGGTTTAGCGACATCGAGAACGGTCACTTGCTGTCTTTGATGTTGTCGTAGCGTTTGGCGTTTCTCCTTTGCCAATAACGGCTGCTGCTGCACTCTCAGTTACCGGAACGCTCCGGCAGTTTCGAGGAACGCGCGACATCGAATCCGTCGGAAACCACTTGGCGCAAAATGCGGTTCGCGAGCTCGGGATGACCCGGATAAGCCTGCTATCCCGCATCATTTCACCTAGGAGAAGCCAGCGATTGAGAAGGGACGCATCATTTGCGTCCATCATTCTTCGATCCTCCAAGTGGAGGAATGCGTGCCAGATCAAAGTGCAGGAAACGCTGGTTGCGGCCCCCCGCAACCAATCTTTACAAGCACTTAGCCGATACCACGCGCCGTCCTTGCTCTACAGCGTAAGCGCTGCGTAAGGAACGGTGCTTACCGAATGCGACGGCGAGTTGTTTCAAGCTGGGCGCTTGCATGGACGGCAGAGCCGTTTGCCCTCAGCTCGATCTCAGAGGCGCAGTGACGCAGTGCCTGCAGCAAATCTATGAACTCGCCCGAATATCTATCTGTGGCTGAGGACGATAGTGCCGCAACTACGGTGCCGTCCCGACAGTGGATCGGTATGGCAACGCAGAATAATCCCTCCACCACCTCGCCATCGTCGATCGCGTATCCCAAACGATGCACCTCGGCCAAATGGTCTCTTAGGCGGGCGGGATCGGTGATCGTGCTGTTCGTCAATGCGACGAACGGGCCAGAGGCGAGGTAGCGCTCTCGCGTTTCATCGTCCTGGTGGGCCAGCAGCACTTTGCCGATCGCTGAGCAATAGGCCTCAAGCTGCATCATTTCGCGTGTCAGCAGGTTTCCGCGGCCCCCCTCTTTGACGAGATAGGTGACCATATCGGCCTCCAGCACGCCCAGATGGCCCGTCCGTGCCGTGGCGCGCGCCAGCTTGCGGATCGGCGGTCGGGCGATCTCGGTGAGGAGGGCTTTCGAGTCGAGATTCCGCGCGAGCGTGCTGATGCCAAGGCCCAGGCGATAGCGACCCCTGGCGACCCGCGCGACCAGCCCGCGCTTCGCCAACCGGGAGATCAGCCGATAGGCGGTCGATATCGGTACCCCGACCGAGGCGGCGATGGCGGCGAGCGGGAGTCTGCCGTCATGCCGGGCGATGTGTTCCAGCAGATCAAGCGCACGGTCAAGCGCTTGCGCGCCCCGAACGGGTGGATGGAGACCCTTCATATTCTCATATTATGAGAAATTTTGGCTCGCGTAAATTGCTGCACCGGTAGACGCCTCCTATAGTCGGAACAACAAAGACGATTGCTGGGGAGGGGGTCGATGTCTGAGCTCTACCAAGGATTGGCCGATCGGCTGGCGGCCGCCTATCGCGGCGGACCGGTCGAACCGCTACGCGACGGGCTCGACCCGACCGATGCCGATGGCGCCTATGCGGTCCAGGCCATCAATACACGGCGCTGGCAACAGCTTGGCCGCCGCATCGTCGGGCGCAAGATCGGGCTGACGGCCAAGGCCGTGCAACGGCAGCTCGGTGTCGATCAACCGGATTTCGGCGTGTTGTTCGATGATATGCGGATCGCCAATGGTGGCACGCTCGCTTTGAACACGCTGATTCAAGCCAAGGCGGAGGCGGAGGTCGCGCTGGTTCTCGGCACCGATTTGGGTGGCGCTGACGTGACGCCGGATCAGGTTGCGGACGCCACCGCTCAGGCTTTCGCCGCGATTGAGATCGTCGATAGCCGGATCGCCGAGTGGCGCATCACCTTTGCCGATACGGTGGCGGATAACGGCTCGTCCTCGCATTTCGTGCTGGCCGATGAAGGCCGGAAATTGGCCGGCCTCGATCTTTATAGCTGCGGCATGGTGCTGGAGGTGAATGGTCAGGTCGCCTCGCTCGGCGCCGGCGCCGCCGCCCTCGATCATCCGCTCAAAGCAGCAGCCTGGCTTGCCCGGACATTGGCGTCGCGCGGCGAGATGCTGCGCGCGGGCGATATCGTGCTGACCGGTGCGCTCGGACCGATGGTCACGCTCAAACCCGGCGACACGGTTCGAGCGATCGTCGGCGGGCTGGGCGACTGCGCGTTCACCTGCGGGGAGGCGGCGTAATGGGTAAGGTCAAGGTTGCCATCATCGGCTCCGGCAATATCGGCACCGATCTGATGAT
>CAIZEE010000635.1 GCA_903931835.1 uncultured Elstera sp. | reverse complement strand
GCGCGATGAAATGACATGAGACGCATATAGGTTTCCATTCTCCTGCGCGGTAAGGTGCGCGGGCGCTCCTGAGCGCGGCTATTACGAGGTTCGTTATTCCCCCCGGTTTGATACTTTTCCTAAAGGGCATCGCCATCGGTCTTGCCATCGCGGCACCGGTCGGCCCAGTGGCGGTGTTGTGCATCCGGCGCACGCTTGCCCACGGCATTGCCCAGGGGGTCGCGTCGGGCATGGGGGCAGTGACGGCCGATGTGTTTTTCGGCTCGGCCGCCAGTTTCGGCGTCGCCGCCGTATCCGGGCTGGTGCTAACCTATGAGAATTGGCTGCGCTCGGCCGGCGGGCTGTTCATGCTGGTGCTGGGCGTGCGCACCTATTTTCAGCAATCGAAACCGTCCGAGGCTCAGGGCACCAGCCCGATCTTGCGCGCCTATGGCACCGCGTTTTTCCTGACCATCACCAACCCGATCACGATCTTCGCCTTCACCGCGATCTTCGCCGGGTTCGGCGTGGTCAGCGACAATATGAGCGTCGACGACACGCTATCGCTGCTGGGCGGGGTGGCGGTAGGCTGCATCATGTGGTGGTGTGGCCTGACTCTCATCACCAATCGCTTCCGCGCGCGCTTCAGCAATGACAGCCATGTCTGGCTGCACCATCTATCGGGCGGCTTGCTGGTGCTGTTCGGCATCGCCTCCATCGGCTCGCTTCTGTTCAACCCGCCGCATATGCCCTAACGGGTATTGCGCTTGGCCTCATACATTCTTCTGTCGGCGGCTTGAACGAGTTCAGCGTCGGTCGTCCCGTCCGCCGGGAAATGGGCGATGCCGATAGAGACGCCGACCGAGACCTCCAGCCCCTCTGCCAGAATGGGCGCCGTGATCGCCTTGCGGCATTTCTCGGCGACGCTGGCGGCCTGGGCCAGCTTATCGGCGGCATCGGCCAGAATGATCGCGAACTCGTCGCCGCCGATGCGCGCAAACGTGTCGTTCTTGCGCAGAACCCCGGAAACGCGCCGGGCGAACTCCTTCAGAACGACGTCGCCGATATGATGACCGTAGGTGTCATTGATCGGCTTGAACCGGTCGAGATCGAGATAGAGCAGCGAGAGGGTTCCGCCGCTGCGCTCCGCATGGCCGAGAGCCTGGGTCAACCGGTCGCGGAAAAGCTGCAAATTGGGCAGGCCGGTCAGCGCGTCGTGATGCGCCATGTGCTTCATCTGCGCCTCGTTCAGGCGCAGCTCGTCTTCGCGCTCACGCAGCGTCGACAGTAGGGAGTTGAATCCGGTCACCATCTGGCCGATTTCGTCTTCGCGCCGGACGGTCAGGAAATCGACCGTGCGTCCTTCCTCGCCATCGCATGCAGGCGTCGCGCCGCCTCGGTCAGCGGGCCGAGCAGATAGTTCAGCAGCAGATAGAGGCCGACCAGCGTGCCGCCGATGATCACGGTGCTGACGACCAGCAGATTGCGCTCCACCTTCCAGACCGGGCGATAGGCCTGGTCGGTCGGCTGGTGCGCGACCAGGAACCATCCGGCCGCCGGGATCGATACGATGGCCGACAGCACGCGCCGTCCGCTGGCAGCGGTTGTTTCCTCCACACCTCGCCATCCAGCCCTCGCCTTGTCGTGCAACGGATTGACGCCTGGGGACGCGGCCGGCGCCAGCAATTGCGGCCGGTTTGAAGAGGTGACGATCATGTTGGCGTCCGGATCGATCACCAGAACGCCGCCGGTCTCGCCGATTTTCTGTTCATAGACCGGCTTTAGGAAGTTCTCTTCCAGAATGGCCGTCGTGCCCGTGATGATCGCCACCACGGTGCCATCCGGGCCCATAATGGCCGAGGCCATCGTCAAGAACGGGTCCCCACCCGGCACGACTCGGTAGAGTTTGGCGATAGCGGGACCCTGGCTTTTCAGCGCCGCCTGAAACCAGTTTTCCTGCGAGATATCGGCCGGTTGGCCGCCATGCGCCGCTGTTTCGGCCACCCGGGCGCCGCTCGGGTCGTAGAGTGCCAGGCCTGCCGGAAAGACCAGCCGGTATGAGACATTGCCGTCAAGCCAGCGCCGCGCCTGATCGGCCGAACGCTCCGCACCCGCTGGGAACTGTCCCGCCGCCACGCGCAGGAAATTGAGGCGCAGTCTGACTTTGTCGTCGACATCCTGGGCGATATAGGAGGCAGTGGTGAGCTGATGCGAGACCGCCATCTCGCGCACGTCCCGGTCCAGCACGGTATAGACAAACAGGAATTGCAGGGCAGTAGACGCCGCGATGATCGCGACGGTGAACAGGATCACGCGAACATAGATGCTGCGTCGACCGAATTGCCGCAGCATGTATCTCAACGGGAATTTGATGGTTTGGGGCTGGATTGCCCGGGATCGGATGGCTGCGGCGTCAAGTGGATCTCGCCATTATAGACCTCGACCAGGACCGGCTTCAGCGCCTGCTTCTCGCATGGGCCCATCAGACATAGCCCGTCCTGTACGCGGAACAAGGCACCATGCATCGAACATTGGATGAACCGCCCGTCGATCGACAAGAACCGGTCCTTGGTCCATTCCAGCGGCACGCCCAGATGCGGACAGGAATTGCGATAAGCATAGATTTTTGATCCCCGCCGCACGATGAAGATCGATTGCGTCTCGCCGCCCAGCACCACCTCGAACCCTTTGGCGGCGAAATCCTCAACAGCGTCGAGCGGACAGAGCAGCGTCATAAGGGAACGGTGCCACCGGCCATTTTGAGGATATGCGCCCAGGCCGCGTCGTCCACGGTCGACACCGACAGCCTGGAATGGGTCGCGAGCTGCAGGTGTTGGAGCGCCGGATCGGCCTTGACCTCGGTCAGCGTCACCGGGCGCTTGATCCCGGCCACCGCCTTCAGATCGACCATGCCGAACTTGCCGGTCTCATCGGTGTGATCGGGGTAGTACAGCTTGACCACCTCGACAATGCCGACGATCGCGCGCTCCTCATTCGAGTGATAGAAAAACCCGGTATCGCCGAGCTGCATCGCCTTCATGTTGTTCGACGCCTGATAATTGCGCACACCGTCCCAGAAGGTCGTGCCGTCCTGGACCATACGGCTCCATGGATATTTGAACGGTTCCGATTTCACCAGAAAATGCGCCATGTCGTCTGTTCCCTATGATTTTACGTAGTATCGTCGCCAAATTCGCTGCGGAACGGGCGCGACAGCAAGGCCGTGACCGCCTCACCGACATCGAGGCCCTGATGCAGCACCGCGTCGACCGCGCTGGCGATCGGCATCTCGACGCCGCTGCGCGTGGCCAGCACGGTCAAGGCTGCCGCCGTCGCCACCCCCTCGACCAGTGACTGCCCCTCATCGAGCAATTCCGATAGCGGCTTGCCCTGGCCAACCGCAATACCGAATCTGAGGTTGCGCGATTGTTGGCTGGAGCAAGTCAGCACCAGATCGCCCATGCCGGCCAGGCCCGATAAGGTGCTGGCCCGCCCGCCCAGCGCCACGGCGAACCGTGTCACCTCGGCCAGGCCGCGCGTGATCAGCGCCGCTCTCGCATTGTCGCCAAGGGCGCGGCCGATCGCGATGCCGCAGGCGATCGCCAGCACGTTTTTGGCCGCCCCGCCGAGCTCCACGCCGATCGGATCATCCGACGGATAGGGCCTAAACGAGCGGCTGCCCAGCATCTGGGTCAGGCGCTGCGCCAGCCCGGCATCGGATGAGGCGATGGTGACGGCGGTCGGCAAACCGTTCGCGACCTCGCTCGCGAAGCTCGGGCCTGACAGCACGGCGATCGGCGATTTGGGTAAGGCATCGGCGATGATCTCGCTCAAACGCAAGCCGCTGCCACGCTCAATTCCCTTGGCGCAGATGATGATTGGAGCATTGCCGGCGACCGGACCCAGCGCATGCACCACGCGGCGCACCGCCTGCGCCGGCACCGCCAAAAGCAGGGCGGCACTCCTCTTCAGATCCCCAATATCCGCAGTCGGGTGGATCTCCTTGACGAGCTCGATCGCCGGCAGGTAGGCGGCATTGCGCCCTGTTTTTGCGATCTCGGCCGCCTGGTCCGCGCGATGCGACCACAAAGTGACGCTGCGCCCCGCCCGCGTCGCCGCCAGCGCCAAGGCCGTCCCCCAGGCGCCCGCGCCTAAAATCCCGATCGTGTCGGTCACGCCTCTGCCTCCGGATCGAGCGGCCAGCGAGGTC
>CAIZEE010000634.1 GCA_903931835.1 uncultured Elstera sp. | reverse complement strand
TTCCTCGCTCGCGTCCGAACCGCTCGCGCCGCGCGCGAAAAGGCTGGCGACGTTGTCGAGAACCTGCTTCTTCCATGTGTAAATCTGGTTCGGATGCACGCACTGCCTCTTCGCCAGCTCCGGAACCGTCGCATCGTCGCGCAGCGCCTCCAGCGCAACCTTCGCCTTGAACGCCGCATCAAACTTCTTGCGGGACTTCGTCATATCTTGCTCCATCGGTTGCGAAAGAGCAGGACGCCCTACACCTTAACGAATGGTCCCAATTCCGGGGTCCACTTCAGTGGGCAGGAATGAGCAGCAGGAACGACGCTCTGCGCCCTCCCGGCATCGAGATCGGGCGACAGAGGCAGACCCATGAGTCTCGTCCGCTGACTGCCGCCAGACTGCCTCGATGATTTGGAGCCTAGAAAAGCGAAAGCCCTGAGCGCTGGTTTTTCCAGCAATCTCAGGGCTTTCGGAATGGTGGGCGCGACAGGGATCGAACCTGTGACCCCTACGATGTCAACGTAGTGCTCTCCCGCTGAGCTACGCGCCCGATCGGTCTCGTGCGGTTGAATAGACGAGTTTCAACCGGCTTGCGGACGCGCAATTAACTCGATCATGGGTTGGAATGCAAGACCGGGTTTGCTTGAGTGCGAATTCCGCCGGTACCGAAATCCGCCTACCCCCTTCGAACACGTGACAATCGGGCAATTCTTGGACTAAATCAGGCGCATGTCGTTCATCCCTGACCCCGATCCAGCCAGTGTTTTTGAGATCGTCGAGCCGAAACGCCGGCTGATCCCGCTGGTTTTCGCCTCGCCGCATAGCGGGCGCGATTACAGCCGCGAATTCATCAGCCTGTCCTCACTGGATGCACTCAGCCTGCGCCGGTCGGAAGACAGCTTTGTCGATGAGATATTCGAAGGAGCGCAAGCCTGCGGCGCACCCCTGCTGCGCGCGTTGTTTCCCCGCGCCTTCGTCGATCCCAATCGCGAGCCTTTCGAGCTTGACCCCGCCATGTTCGAGGACGACCTGCCGGCCTTCGTCAATACCAGCAGCCCACGCGTGGCGGCGGGGCTTGGCACGATCGCGCGCGTCGTCGGCAATGGGACGGAAATTTATCGCAGCAAGCTGCGCTACGCCGAGGCGCTCGATCGGATCAATGCCTGCTACAAACCCTATCATGCAGCACTCCGCCAATTGATCGACGAGACGCACGCGCAATTTGGCTTCTGCATCCTGGTCGATTGTCATTCGATGCCAACCCTTGGCAACAAGACTGAGGGCGCCAATTCGGTCGCCAATCCGGCACCTCGCGTGGATTTTGTGCTGGGCGATTGTTTTGGCATTGCCTGCCTACCGGCGTTGACCGATGTGGTTGAACGCACGCTGACTGGGTTCGGTTATCGAACCCGCCGCAACAATCCCTATGCAGGCGGCTTTACCACCCGGCATTATGGCCGCCCCCGCAAAGGGGTTCACGCCCTGCAAATCGAGATCAGCCGGACCTTGTACATGAACGAAGAGACGATCGAACCCACACCGTATCTCGCGGTGCTGAAGGATCAGGTCACCCAATTGATCACGGCGCTGGCGACATTCGCCGGCTCCAACGCGATGCGGCGCTGAATTGGACGCAAGCCCTGCGACGATGCGTCCCGCCAGCCTTGCCGATCTGCCTGACATTCAGCGGATCTACGCCCATCACGTCGTCTGCGGCCTCGGCACGTTCGAGGAAGTCGCACCCGATCTCACCGAAATGACCCGCCGCTTCAACGATGTGACCGGCCAGGGCTTCCCCTATCTGGTGGCGGAACGGCAGGGCCGGGTGGTCGGCTACGCCTATATCTCACTCTACCGCACCCGCTCGGCCTATCGCTATGCGGTGGAGGATTCGATCTATGTCGCCCCCGAAGCCATCGGCCAGGGCATCGGCCGGGCCCTGCTGACCGCATTGATCGGTCTCAGCGAGGCCCATGATTACCGGCAGATGGTCGCGGTGATCGGCGATAGCGGTAATGCCGCGTCGATTGAGTTGCACAGATCATTGGGCTTTCGCATGGTCGCGGTGCTGGAACAGATCGCCTATAAGCGCCAGACCTGGGTGGATGCCGTAATCATGCAGCGGCGCCTCGGCCCGGGCGGGACTGTTCCTCCTGGTGCGGCCTGACGTGGCGCGTTGAACTAGGGTCAGGGCATGATAGTATCACTTCAGATTTTCTGCTGATTCTCCCTAATTCGGCCCTTCATCTATTGAGAGCAGTGAGCGTGACGACAAACCGACAGCCGCTGCGACGAGGACCAGGCGCGTGACGCTGATGGAGGCTGTTAGCGGCAGCGGCATCGGGCCTGCTTGTCTGGGCATACTGGTCGGCGCGGCCGCGACCTTTTTCGTGCTCCGCCGGACGTCACGTTCAGGTTCCGGCGCGGCCGAGGCCAAATCCCGTACAATCATGTATGGCGAGGCGATCGACAGCCTGGGCGTCGGCTTCACCCTGTTCGACAGCGACGACCGGCTGATCGCGACCAACGCGCAGGCGCGCGAGTTCTTCCGCTTGCCCGAAGCAGCGCTTGCCAAGCCGATCACCTTCCGTGAACTGCTCGATCTAGCGATTGCGCAAAGCGCCTTTGCCCCTGCTCGGCTGTCGAGCTTTCTGCAGGCGCGCCTGACCGGTCATCGCCGGGGCTTCAATAAGCTTGACGCCTATCTAGCGGATGGCCGGATCATCGAGCTGGCCGAACATCCGACAAATTCGGGCGGCATCGTCGTGCTGTCGCGCGATGTCACCAGCCTGCGTTTGCGTGAGGTTACGCTGGCCCGCGAATCGACCCTGCTGGCCGTCACGGTTGAGAGCATTACCGAAGCCCTCTGCGTGTTCGACACCTCGCTGCGGCTCGCTGTCTGGAATGAGCGGTTTGTATCGATGTTCGGCTATTCCGCCAGCCTGCTGCAGGTCGGCCGCAGCATGCATGACTTCACCGATCTGCCGATCACCCGCGACCGATCAGCTGGATCCGGCGGCAAATTCGTCGAACCGCAGGGTGCCGATGCGGAAACCCAGATCTTTGAACACGAACGCGAAGACGGCACGGTGATCGAAGTGCGCCGGCGCTGGAAGCCCGATTTCGGCGTGGTCTGCACCTTTGTCGACATCACCGAGCGCAAGCGGGTCGAGCATCAGATGCAAAACGCCAAGGAACAGGCGGAGTTGGCAAATAGAGCCAAGACCAATTTCCTGGCCAATATGAGCCACGAATTGCGCACGCCGCTGAATGCGATTATCGGCTTTTCCGAGATCATTCAGGACCAGTTGCTGGGCCCGATCGGCACCCTAAAATATCTTGATTATGTCCGCGATATTCACTTAAGCGGTGCCCATCTGCTGGAGGTCATCAACGACATTCTGGATTTGTCGAAGGTCGAATCCGGCAAGTTCGAGTTGCTGGAAAAACCGATTGAGATCAGCCGCGTGGTCGCCGCCACAGTGCGGCTGGTGCGCGAACGTGCCGTGCACGGCCAGGTCACACTGGAAACGGGATCTTTGCCGACGCCATCGCCGATCATCCTGGCCGATGAGCGCGCGTTCAAACAGATCCTGCTGAACCTGCTCTCGAACGCCGTCAAGTTCACCCTGCCCAATGGCTCGATCAATGTATCGGTTGAGATGCCAAGCGGCGGTGGACTGTCGATTGTCGTCGCCGATACCGGCATCGGCATCGCGCCGGCCGATATCCCGAAAGTGCTGGCGCCGTTTGGTCAGGTCGACAGCTCGCTCACGCGGCATTTCCAGGGTACCGGTTTGGGCCTGCCACTCGCCAAATCGCTGGCGGAACTTCATGGCGGGACGATCGAGCTGGAAAGTGAACTTGATGTCGGTACGCGGGCGATTATCCGCATGCCGGCAAGCCGCGTGGTGACGCTCGGCGCCAAGCCGCTCGCGCTGTCTTGAGGTCGCGTTTCACACCGTCATCAAGCTCTATTGACAAGCCGTCGGCAACCGTGCTCGATCACACAAGTTCCTTGTTTGTTCGAGCGAGCTTATGACCTCACCCGTTGATCGCGAGAAACTGGTAAAGTTCCTGGCCCTGACCGATAGCGATCAGGATGGCGAGGCAATTTCCGCTGCCCGCATGGCCTCGCGCTTGGTGCGCGACTCCGGGCTCGAATGGGATGATGTCATTGTTCTGGGGCCGTCCAAGGGCTGGCGCTCGCAGTTCTCCATCTGGGCGCGCTATGTCGGCGAATTGAAGCGCCGGATTCAATTGGAACGCGCCGCGTCGCACTGGCAGATCATCGCACGCCTGCGCGAACAAGAAATTATTCGCCTCCGCGAACAGGCCGCAGGCCAGCTGCAAACAGCGGCGGCACCGAAAAAAGAATTGAGGAAGGACGAGGCCTTGCCTGCAACCGGTCATGCCCTCATCGACCGGCTGTTGGCCAGCCCGGACCTCGACGCCCAACGCCGCGCCCGTGTCGAGGCGATTGCAACATGGTTCAAGCGCAGCCATGATCTAACCCTGGCTGAACAGGCCGATCTGGAAACTTTTTCGCGTCAGCTTGAAGCAAGCCAGATTCAGGCCGGATAAAACCCGCTGCCTGTCCGGCAATAGAAAGAAATCTTTCTAGACCCATCAAGACCGAGAACAGGCGTATCTCATGACCGATCCCATTCCCGCAGAACTACTGAACGAACTCACCACGTTGCGTTCCCATATCCAGGTGCTGATGAACGAAGTGGCGGCGGTGCGCCATCCACTTGCGACCGAGGACCGGCTGCAAACGGCGGCAGACGAACTGACCGCGATCGTGAGCGCGACGGAAAATGCGACCAACGATATTCTCGGCACGGCTGAGGAAATCGGCGATATCGCAGCCGAACTGGCCAAGATGAAGAGCGATGGCCCGGTCGTTGAAAAGGCAGCCCGCCTGGAAGCGTTGGTCGGCGATCTGTTCGCCGAATGCGGCTTCCAGGACATCACCGGCCAGCGTGTTGCCAAGGTGATTAGCGTGCTGGAGTTTGTTGAGAACCGGATCACCTCAATGATCGAGGCATTCGGGCCACCCTTCCGCGACATCAAGCCACCCGAGTCGGGAGCCGCCGATGAGGAGGCGAAGCTGCTGAACGGTCCCCAGGATGCCTCGCGCGCGGTGTCGCAAAGCGACATCGATAATATGTTCGGCTGAACCTAGAGTGCGACGGTTTTAGGTTTACTCACCCTAAAACGTGAATCGCCCTCTGCTTCATATAGCTATGGTCTGATTCAGGGTTCAATCTGAACCGATCAGACCCTAGCAAAACTGCGCCGACACCAGCCGAATCGACGAGAATAATTTCTGG
This sequence comes from uncultured Elstera sp., assembly GCA_903931835.1. Classification (GTDB taxonomy): domain Bacteria; phylum Pseudomonadota; class Alphaproteobacteria; order Elsterales; family Elsteraceae; genus CAIZEE01. Next base: position 2,804 of record CAIZEE010000634.1, on the reverse strand, counting down.
GCGCGACAGACGCGTCCAAATGAGCTATTAACTCGTCCTTAATTTGCGAGAAATCGCCCCCGCCCCTATGACCCTTTAGGCCCGCTCGGGCATTGCCAGGGTCACGCAGCGTCGCTTTTCTGAGACCGATCACATTAAGGTCCAACCGAGGAATTCGAGAGACCGGATGATAGTTCGATTTCTTTCCACCATAGCGCTTGGTCTGACGGTCGCGTTTACGACCCTGACCCCCGCCGGCGCCGAACAATCGCAAACCACCACTCCCCCTGCACCGCCCGCCAAGGCCCCAGCTGCCAAGGCGGCCGCACCCGCCAAGGCGAAACGTTCGGCGCATAATGGCGCGCAGCCTCACGCCAAGGGTGCTACATACGAGGTCGGCTGGGCGTCGTGGTACGGCAAGGCGCAGCAAGGCCGCAAGACGGCCGGCGGCACCACCTTCGACAAGGAAACGATGGTCGCGGCCCACCGTACCCTGCCAATGGGCAGCAAGGCGCGCATCACCAATCTGTCCAACGGCAAATCGATTGATGTCCAAGTGGTCGATCGTGGTCCGGTTCGTCATGACCGAGTGATCGACCTGTCGGAAGGGGCCGCACGCGCCATTGATATGACGCATGCCGGCGTCGCCAAAGTGCTGGTTGAACCATTACCAGGCGACCCTACCTTGGTGCAGACTGCCACGGGCGATTAGCCGCAGTTGAACAGGTTGCTGATCTCCCCCGAAAATCGTTAGTATACGAACAATAAATGCGATTCTGCCCGGCGGCTACGCTGGTGGCGACCGCCTGAGGAACCCCTTAAAAATGTCCGACGTCACGTTTGGTTTTGATCTGACCATCAGGGATCTTTATGACCGTAGCGGCCTGATCAAGCTCGATGCCGCCTTCGTCCAGCAATTGGCCAAAGATGATGCGGAGCTGCACAACCGCCTGATGGCCGGGCGCGCGGCACCGGACGCGCTGGCCGAAAAAGACCATTCGCAATTGCTGGTCGATTTGGCGGGGCCGCTCGACGATTTCCTCAGTGCATTGTTCAAGATTAAGGGGGAAGTGCTGGCATTGCGTCAGCGCCATGACGCGCTGGCGCCGCTTTACACCGTCAAACGCCTGTTCGTGCAACGCCGCGTCGCCAAGGGCTTTACGCCTGAGCAGGTCGCAGATTTCGACCTGACCGCTCTGGAATCCGAGGTGACGCCGCTGATCGGCTGGCCAGTCGACGAACTCCGCTTCGCCACATTGGTGGCCGACCTCACCACCGATGAGGAAACCGAGACGGCGAACGCCGCCTCGCTGGAAATCCTCGCGCGCTACGCCGCCTGGGCGCTGTTGTCGCCTGCGGGCAGGGAGCGCCATCACACCGGCGTGCTGTTCAAGGTGCCGCATAAGACCGACCCTATGCATCTGGTCCCGGTGGAAACTGAGACCGTCGACGGCGTCGCGCGGATGAAGCTGCCGGGCCGGCGCTACCGCCAGCGTCAAGGCTTTGCCCTGACCGATCACGGAACCGATCTGGTGGGCGCGCTCGACCAGGCCAATTACTGCATCTGGTGCCATAATCAGGGCCGCGACAGCTGCTCCAAGGGCCTCAAGGAAAAGACCGGCGAGTTCAAGAAAAGCCAGTTTGGCGTGACGCTGGCCGGCTGCCCGCTCGAAGAGAAAATCTCCGAGATGAACATGGCGAAGAGCCAGGGTCTGGCGCTCGGCGCGCTCGCCATCGTCACCATCGACAACCCGATGGCGGCCGCGACCGGCCATCGCATCTGCAACGATTGCATGAAGGCCTGCATCTATCAAAAGCAGGAACCGGTCGATATTCCGCAGATGGAAACGCGGACGCTGAAGGACGTGCTCGACCTGCCCTATGGCTTCGAGATCTACAGCCTGCTCACACGCTGGAACCCGCTGAACCTTACCCGCCCGCTGCCGCTGCCGGAGACGGGTTACAAGGTGCTGGTGGTCGGCTTGGGTCCGGCCGGCTTCACGCTCGCCCATCATCTGATGAATGACGGCCATCATGTCGCCGCGATCGACGGGCTGAAGATCGAGCCGCTGCCGTCTGAGATTTCCGGCATCGATGTCTATGGCAAGCGGACCGGCTTCAAGGCGATCAAGGACGTCAACACGCTCTACGAATCGCTCGACGACCGCGTGCTGGCGGGCTTCGGCGGCGTCGCCGAATACGGCATCACCGTGCGCTGGAACAAGAATTTCCTGAAACTGATCCGGCTGCTGCTCGAACGCCGGACCATGTTCGCGATGTATGGCGGCACGCGGTTTGGCGGCGGCATCGGCATCGACCAGGCCTTCGAGCTTGGCTTCGATCATATTGCGCTGTGCGCCGGCGCTGGCCGTCCGACCGTCCTGGAGATGCCGCATGGCCTCGCCAAGGGCGTACGCCAGGCCTCCGACTTCCTGATGGCGCTGCAGCTGACCGGTGCCGGCAAGACCGACAGCATCGCCAATCTGCAGGTGCGTTTGCCGATCGTCGTGGTCGGTGGCGGCTTGACCGCGATCGACACAGCGACCGAGTCGCTCGCCTATTACCCGCTGCAGGTCGAGAAATTCCTGCGCCGCTACGAAATCCTGAGCAAGGAAACCAGCGAAGCCGCTGTCCGCGCTGCCTGGTCGGTCGAGGAAACCGAGATCGCCGAGGAATTCCTCACCCACGCCCGCACCATCCGCGCCGAGCGCGACGCGGCCAAGCGCGAGGGCCGCGAGGCGGATATCGCCAGCCTCTTGCGCAGCTGGGGCGGCTCGACCGTAGCCTATCGCCGCCGGATGGTGGACGCGCCGAGCTACACGCTG
>CAIZEE010000633.1 GCA_903931835.1 uncultured Elstera sp. | reverse complement strand
GGATGGAAAAAGCCATAGCAGCGCCGGTCGGCAGGCTCCAGACGGCGGCGCAGGTCATCCCAGCCAGCGATAGAATGCACTGCCTCATAATGGATGATGCGCTCCAGTAAGGCTGCCGGCGAATTCCAGTCGATGTGGCGCAATTCGAGGAAGCCGGCATTGAACCAGGCAGTAAAGGCATCCTGGAACTCGCGATCAAGGTCGCGCAGCCCCTCGCTCATCTCCGGCGCGCCCAGCAGGTCGCGACGCATGGCAATCAGCCGGCGTGTCCCGTCCGGCGCCAAGTTCAGGACGCGGATCAGACGGGCGCAAGGCGACTCGCTGGCCTCGTTCAGGTGGGCTGCGGCTTTGTCATCGCGATTCCGGTTCCATGCGGCCACGGCTTGATCAATCAAATCTGGGTTGCGCGGGTTTTGCACATGAAGCTGGGTCAGGAAGACGTGGCGCGCGGCCATGTCGCTGGCTTCGTAACGATCGAAAAAGGCCGAGGCCAGAGCTGCTCCCGAGGCGCGTCCGCGCAGCGACAGCAAAGCTGCAGCATAATCCAGCAGACTGTCGCCGGAGGCAGGCTTGCCGCCACTCCGGATGCGCTCAACCAATTTGCCGATGCGCGCACCCACCACCGATTCGAATGAGGCGCGCACCCTGCGTCCAGTAACCGAGCGCAGAAACTGGCGCGGCTGTGACATGTCTGCAGCGGCTCCGGTGTCCTGGTTGGAATGGCTGTCTGCTGGCTGAGCCATCATCTTACCTTTGCTACCTGGCGCAATCTTTGCGGGCTCCAGGAGCATGCCGGATGCTGCGCAGCCTGCCAAGTAGGGGCGTGCACAATGCGTCAGAAGCATTGTATTATCATCGCTTCACTCTCGACTGACGCCAAAGCAAGCCGACGGTTATTGCTGTTCCGCCCTGTCAATCCGGTTGGGGAGCCGCTGGCAGCTTTGCCTTGCGGGTACGGGCGGTACGAGCGACGGTTGAACCAAAACGCCCGAGAATGAAAAGGTCCACTCGCTCCTCAAGATCTTCGGCCGAGGGCGCCACGGCAGACCAATTGGTGTAGGTCATGATTGGCTTGCTGCCGAGCAAGAAGTCTGAAAACAGCACGGCAGAGCGGGCGTGGTCCCCTGGCGGCAGCAGTTTGGCATCTTCGAGCGCTTCGAACAATTTGGCGAAATTTCGCTGGAACCGGGCAAAAATCGAGACCGCCACCGAGGTCATGAACTCGGGAAAACGGTTGCTCTCTGCGATCATCAACCGCATCAGGCCGATCGACTGGTCGCGGTAAACCACAGCGTAGCCATATTGCCCGGCCCGGCGCAACGCGGTGAACAGCGTGTCGTCGGCTTCCACTATCGGACGCTGCAAGGCTTCGCCGACGTCACGGGCAAAGATGACCTCGCGGAAAATAGCCTCCTTATCGCCGAAATGCTGGTAAAGCGTGCGGGTGGCCACGCCTGCGCCGCGCGCAATATCTACCAGCGAGGTGGCAGCAAAACCACGTTGAACGAATAGATCTGTCGCGACCTGCATGACCCGCGCCTTGCGCCGTTCCAGTTCCGTCGCGGTGGGCCGGCCCGCCTGATTCGCCTTCTTGCGCTTGGTCTTGCCTTTTTCCGCCCCGCGCCATTTTGTCGTATCAGACGTTGGAAAACGGTTCACTTCATTTTGCATCCAGCTTGCCCTCGGATAATTCATTCAGCCGTAGTGGAAATCAGCCAACGTCAAAAGATAAAATTGTCAGAAATAGAACTATCTCGATTGGCACAGTTCCCGCACGCGGGAAGGGTGGACCAAGCGCTGGGAGATAACGCGTTATCTCCGCTATTTGCCCAAGTCTTGCCGACTCGACATAAATGCGCCTCCGTCATTTCAATATACGCCTTGAATGGAGGAAAATCCCCGGAGACGATCATGGACAGGCTTGATTTTGTTGGCTTTGGCGGCATCGAGCTGGCTGGCCATGTCTTCGGATCGCCGGATTCGCTACATGTATTGTTGCTGCCATCGGGGGGCAGACAAAGGAATTCTGGCATGGGTCGGCACAGGCGCTGGCCGCCTTGCCCAGCCGAGCGAGGGTCGTCGGCGCGGGGCTCGGGGCGATCGTCACATTCGCGACGGTGGGTGAGGGGTCGTCGCATCTGGGCGCCGGCTTGGCTCTCGTGGATATCAGCATCAGTTTCGCACAAGCCGAACTCAGGCGCCTGCAAGCGGCTTTGCTGGAACGGACCATGGGCGCGCGAGCTGCACGATGCGCTGGGTTGCTTTGGCACCGGCGTCACCATCATTACCACGCTGGATGCGGTGGAGGAACCGATCGGACTGACCGCCAACAGCTTTGCCTCGGTTTCGCATGATCCGCGCCATTGCTGCTGTTCGCGCTGTCGAAGCGATTGGCCAGCCTCGACACCTTTACAGAGGCGGGGGCGCTTTGCTGCGTAGCGGGCAACAGCCGCTCTCCAACCGGTTTGCGCAGCACAACGCCGCGCGGTTCGAGGGCGTGGACTGGTCGGTGCGCTTCCCGGACGGCTCGCCCATACTCGGCGGGGCTCTGGCCTCTTTCGATTGCCGGACGTATGCTTGTCGTGACGGCGGTGCCCATGTCATGTTCGTGGGCTAAGTCCACCATGCCTGGTTCGAACCCCGCCGCGACCCTTTGCTGTATTTTCGCGGCAAATACCGGCGACCACGAATACGAAGGGCACTCCAGTTCCGCTGAGAAAACGATAGGTCTGG
>CAIZEE010000632.1 GCA_903931835.1 uncultured Elstera sp. | reverse complement strand
TGAATGAACTCCACGCTTGCCGCGAGCGCGTGATGCCGCGTTCCGGTGTAGCCGCACAACCGGCTGGATGCCAGCGTGATCATCGGGCGCAGGCGTTTGCCGCCGGCCGCGATCAGATGGCCGGCAAGCTGCGGGATCAGCTCAACCGGGCTCTGCATGCGTTCCAGGATGATGCGATTGACCGCGTCGAGATCAGCCGCCACCAGCGCTGCCAAAGTGTCCAGCGAAGCCGGCGACCCCGGGAAGGACGCTATCTGATTGATACCGAGCGGAGACGCCACGCGACGATTACCTTCCTTGGATGGGCTTGGCCTCGGGCTTGACGGGCCTCGAACATGAGGGGAGCATAGTTTGCCGCCGGGCCGGGTCAAGGGCGGCGGCGGCAAATGACCGTTTCATTGGACTTTATCGGTGATTGCGATGCTGGAACTGATACGCACAAACGATATGGTCCGCTTGTCCTTCGTCGTCGCCCTGTTGCGCGATGCCGGTATCGAGGCTGTGGTCTTCGATGGTCACGCGAGCGCGGTCGACGGCAGCATTCTGGCCGTTCAGCGCCGCGTCATGGTCGATGATGAGGATTTTGCCCCGGCTCGGGGCGTCATGCTCCAGGCGGGCGAGGAATTGCCCGCTGTCTGATTTATCAGGTGATGTGACGGAGGATCGGTTGCTCGGCGGCCGCGTGCGGTTGCGCCAGTCGAGTGTGGGTTATCGTGTGGCGATCGATCCGGTCTTGCTGGCTGCCTCCATCGCGGTCAAGCCGGGCGAGCGCATTCTGGACATGGGCGGGGGCGTCGGGGCGGCCTCGCTGTGCCTGCTCCAACGATGTCCGGATGTCAGCGTTGTTCTGTGGGAGATCGATCCCGCCGCCGCCGCACTCGCCACGCAAAACGCAGCGTTGAACGGTGTTGAGGCAAGGATGTCCGTCGACATCCGGCCAGTCGGACGGAGCGAGCCGGACTTCGATCAGGTCATGAGCAATCCGCCTTATCATGGGGCCATGTCGAGCGACACCCGCACCACGTCGCGAGAACTTGCAACGGTGGAGGCGGATCTTCCCTTATGGATCGCCAGCGCCGCTTCGGTGCTTCGGCATCGCGGCAAGCTCACGCTGATTTTCAGGGCGGACCGGCTCGATGTCCTGCTGGCTGCGCTCACGCCCAAATTCGGCGGCATCGTCCTATGCCCCCTCTGGCCGCGCGAAGGGGAGGCGGCAAAACGCGTGCTGGTGCGGGCGGTGAAGGGATCACGGTCGCCGCTCGTGCTCGGGCCGGGCATGGTTCTGCATGGCCACCAGGGCTACACGCCTCGCGCATCTTTGGTGTTGGAAGGGGCCGCTGCGCTTGAATTTTGATAGAATCCAGGCCGGCGTGTTTGTAGGGTAGGCCGATGAGCGGCTTGTCTTTGACCAATCTCGTGCCCTGGCGCAGCCGGCGCCCGCTTGTTTCGGTAGTGCGTCTTGCCGGCGTGATCGGGCAGGCAGGGGTATTGCGATCCGGCCTCAGCGGCCACGGTTTGCGGACGCTGATCGAGCGTGCCTTCGCGCCCAGGGATTTGTCGGCGGTCGCGCTGGTGATCAATTCGCCGGGCGGCTCACCGGTGCAGTCATCGCTGATCTTCCAGCACATCAGGACGCTGGCGGATGAACATCAGGTGCCGGTCCTGGCCTTTGCCGAGGACGTGGCAGCCTCAGGCGGCTATTGGCTCGCTTGTGCTGCCGATGAGATTTTTGCCGATGCCAATTCGATCATCGGTTCGATCGGTGTGATCAGCGCCAGTTTCGGCTTTGCCGAGGCAATCGAGCGGCTGGGTATCGAGCGGCGCCTCTATACGTCCGGTGATCGCAAATCGCTGCTCGACAGCTTCACGCCGACACGTGATGAGGATGTCGAGCGGGTTCGCGCACTTCAGGGCGAAATTCACGACAGCTTCAAGGCGCTGGTTCGCCAACGCCGCGGCCGGCGTCTTGTCGGCGACGATAGCCTGTTGTTCAGCGGCGAATTCTGGACCGGTCGGCGGGCGCTCGAATTAGGCCTTATCGACGGGATCGGCGAGTTGCGCCAGACCTTGCGGGCGCGCTTTGGCGAGGATGTGCGTATCCGTACGGTCGCCAGGAAAAGTGGCTTTCTGGCGCGTCGCCTGCCGCTTCGCGGCGCTGTTGGCCTGAGCGCCGGCGACAGCGAATGGGCAGGGCTCGGCGATCTGCCGGGGCGCTTGCTTGCCGTGCTGGAAGAGCGGGATCTGTGGTCGCGCTTCGGCCTATAACGGGCTTAAGGTGTTGCGGTCTTATACAGCTCGACCACATCAACCGGGGCTGATTTCGGCGAGGCCGCGATCCGGATCGGCGAAGCGATTTGCATGATCAGGAAGTTGGCAAAGGCGACCAGGGCCCAATTCGCGTCGCGCGAGAAGGGTCGCTTGAAGTCGTTCAGATGCAGATCGAGCGCCAGAAACAGCGTCTGGGTGAAGCGAATAAGTTCACCATCGCTCACCGGATGGGCCGCCCGGATCGTTGTCGCCAGCGCCTTGACGAAGGCACCGCTGAGATTGTGCACGAATTCCAGGTCGTAGCCGGTCGGATGTACGAAATGCACCGCACGGCCGCCGATCAGAAGCTTGAGATTAAGCCCGGCCAGATGGGCTGTCAGCGGCATCCAATAATCCCACCAGGGCAGCCCCATCACCATGTCATTCTGGGCAAAGCGCGGCAGGTCCGACGCTTCAAGGAAAAAGAAATCGTATCCATCGACATAAACGCGGCCATCGATCGATCCTGACCGGTCGCGATCGATCCGATTGCCTAGAACCAGACAGCCCCCTATCGCCGCGCGAATGCTGTCGGCGAAGGCTGGCGTTTCGTCAAACACGATATCGGAATTGACGATGCCGACCAGATCGCTGCCGCTTTGTTTCAAGGCTTCGATTATCTCTTCGATCGGAATAAGCGGCTTCCCGCACAGCTCCATCGCCGACCGGCGCGCTTCGTGAAACCGCACCTCGGGGAAGTGTCCGTGAAGCTGCTGGATTTCCCCCATCGTATTCACCGAGATGACGTCAAATCCCAGCTTCAACCAGGATTTGATGGCTTGGCGTTGGTCCTCAATGCGCCTTGGCATCAGCGAGGTGGCGATGGTGAACTTCGAATCGCTGGGATATTTGCGCACCGGCCGTTGGCTGCGCGGCAGCGCCGGCGCCCGGTTGCGGACCGAAAGCTTCAGGATGATCTCAGCGAGCTTGAACGTCACAGGATCAAGCGTCAACGCCCGGCTAATCGGTCCGACCGCTTGATGAGGGCTGCCAAGCTGAACGTAAATCTGCGCGATGTGACTCAGCGCCTTCGCATTATCAGGAGTTCTGGCCGCGATCGCCTGGAAGCAATCCTCCGCCTCGTAAAGCCGGCCTTGCTGCCGCAGCACGCGGCCAAGCGCCAAATGGGTGTCAAGGACGGCAAGCTCGAGCGATTTCTCCGATGCTTCGAGCCGCATTAGGTGCTCTTGCGTCAGCGCCATTGCGTGATCTTGTGCGTCAAGCCGCGCCAGCGTGATTCGTTGCGCCTCTTCGATTGTACGAAGAAGATCGAGAATAACGACCAACGGCGTCTTGCGAATAAGTCTCTTAAACCACTTATTCAACCTGATTCCCCCGACGAAGCCGCCCAGCTGGTTGATACGGGGCTTGCTTGCTAGTCGCCTTTCCTCCCCAACATAATGTCCGAGAGGCAATTTTCACTAATAAACTGTTGCTGTGCGATCTGCACCACCCAATGATTGCCGCCCGAACCTATCCACCCAGGTCCTGACATGTTCGCATTATCCTTTGGCAAATTGCTCGTTTTGGCTGTCGTGCTATTCGGCGTCTGGACGGTATGGCGCCGTGTCGACCGGCAGCCGCCGGCCGCCCGCGGCCCTGCAGCCCGTGATCCAGCCGCCGGCAGCCCGGTATCGGGCGATGCGGTCGAGCTGATCCGTTGTCCGGTCTGTAGCGTCTTCATCTCGCGGCATAATCAGCGCCGCTGCGACCGGGGCGATTGCCCGGCCATCTAGCCTGGGCAGCGTTAGCGCGCCGCCTTATAGAGCTCGACGACATCCAGCGGTGCCCGTGCCGCTCGGGTCGAAATCTCCACCGATGACGCAATATGGGTGATCATGAAATTGGCGAAGCCGCACAAGGCCCAGATCGCCTCGTCGGAAAACGGTCGGCTGAGCTCATTGACATGAATGTCGATCGCCAGGAACAGCGTTTGGCTAAAGCGGATCAACTCGCTTCCTGCCGCCAGGCTTGACGCCTTGACCGATGTCGCGATGTTACGGATGAACAGGCTGCTGAGCTGCTCCACCGATGCCAGCGCGTAGCCGGCCGGATGCAGGAAATGGAGCGCCCGTCCTCCGGTCAGCAGCTTCAGCGTGAGCCCGGAGAGATGCGCAACCAGCGGCATCCAGTAATCCCACCAAGGCAGTCCCAGCACCATGTCGCCGGTCGCAAAATGGGTGATATCGGCGGCCTCCAGGAAGAAGAAATCATAACCGCCGAAATAGGTCCGCCCATCGACCGATCCGGACCAATCCCGGTCGACCCGATTGCCTAAGACCAGGCTGCCGCCGACCTCCCGGCGAATGCTGTCGACAAACGCGTTGGTTTCGTCAAAGACGATGTCGGAATTGACGATGCCGACGAGATCGCTGCCGCTTTGCTTCAGCGCCTCCAGGATTTCGGCGATCGGGATTAGCGGGCGGCCAGATAGATCGATGGTTGAGCGCCGCGCCTCTTGGAAGCGCACGTCCGGAAATTGGAGGTGAAGCTGTTCAATCTCGGCTGCGGTGTTCACCGACACGACATCGAAGCCAAGGCGCTGCCAGGACTTGATCGCCGCGCGCTGATCGTCGATTCGCTTTGGCATGAGGGAGGTGCCGATCGTTATCGTGGTGCCTTCGTGGTATTTGCGCACCGGACGTTGGTTGCGCGGGCGCGCCGAATTGGGGCTATGTACCGACAGTTTCAGGATGATTTCGGCAAGCTTGAAGATAATGGGGTCTATGCTGAAGGCGCTGCCGATCGTCTGCAACGCGTGGTCGGTGTTGCCGAGCTGAACGTAGATTTCCGCGAGGTTGCCGCGTGCCTTGATGTTGTCTGGCGCGCGCGCGGCGATAGCCTGGAAACAGTCCGCCGCTTCGTGGAGCTGGCCCTGTCGGCTCAAAACCCGGCCAACCGCTAGCTGAGCGTCCAGCGTTGCCGTCTCTAACGCCGCAAGACGCGCCAGTACCAGCTCCTGCATCCGCTCAACCTTACGCAGCAGGGCAAAGGTCGAAAACACAGGCAGAACGCGTAGGATCTTCTTAAGCCGACTAATCAACCCGATTTTCCGTCCCTCGGCGATTGCGATCGGTAACAATTCTGAAATTTGTACGGTTGTGCGGGGAAAACCATTTCAAGAAACTATGGTTCCCCGGCGAATTTGGTGTACTGCCATGCCCGGGAAGCCGACCGGGCATGCTCGTAGACAGCGAAACCGCCATTGCCAAATTGCTGCGGCGCGGCTAAACGCGTTTTCAAGAATTCCCTATCGTGGCGATCTGCTCTAGTCTCGCCCGCGAACATTCATTTGCCCGAGCGAAAGGGCTCCGTATGGCTTCGGCTGCTGGCCCTCAGACCAGTTTTCAGTCTCTCATCCTGACGCTCCAGACGTTCTGGGCGGCCCAGGGCTGCGTCATTCTGCAGCCGCATGACGTCGAAGTGGGGGCTGGCACGTTCCATCCGGCGACGACCTTGCGCTCGCTTGGCGGCGGCACCTGGAACGCCGCCTATGTGCAGCCGTCCCGCCGCCCGACCGACGGGCGTTACGGGCTTAATCCCAACCGGCTGCAGCATTACTATCAGTTTCAGGTGATCATGAAGCCGTCGCCGGCCGATCCGCAGGGGCTGTATCTGCAAAGCCTTCAGGCGATCGGCATCGATCCCGGCAAGCACGATATCCGCTTCGTCGAGGATGACTGGGAAAGCCCAACGCTGGGCGCCTGGGGCCTTGGCTGGGAGGTTTGGTGCGACGGCATGGAAGTCAGCCAGTTCACCTATTTCCAGCAGGTTGGCGGCATTCCCTGCGAGGTGGTGCCAGTCGAGCTGACCTACGGGCTGGAACGTCTCGCCATGTATGTGCAGGGCGTCGACAATGTCTATGATCTCGCCTGGAACGGCGGCACCGGGCCGGGGGCGAAGACCTATGGCGATGTCTTCCTGGCCAACGAGCAGCAATTCTCGGCCTTTAATTTCGAACATGCCAATGTGGCCAAACTGCTCGAGCATTTCGAGGATGCGGAGGCCGAATGCAAGGCGCTGCTCGACGCATCATTGCCGCTGCCGGCCTATGACCAGTGCCTGAAGGCTAGCCATTTGTTCAATCTGCTGGATGCGCGCGGCGTGGTCAGCGTGACCGAGCGGGCCGCCTTCATCGCCCGTGTCCGCACGCTTGCCAAGGGGTGCTGCGAAAGCTGGCTCGCCCATAGCGGCGCGCGTTAGGACCCCGCATCATGGCCGATCTGCTGTTCGAGATTCTGTCTGAGGAAATGCCCGCCGGCGTGCAGGCTGCGGCGACCCGCGACCTGCTGGCCGATATTGTGAAGCGCCTGGGTGAGGCGGGACTGACCGTCGACGCGCGAGACGCGCATGGCTTTGTCACGCCGCGCCGCATCGCGATCGATATCGCCAATCTTCCGGATCGCCAGCCCGATCGAGTGGAGGAGCGCAAGGG
>CAIZEE010000631.1 GCA_903931835.1 uncultured Elstera sp. | reverse complement strand
GCGGGGGGCCTCTTCGTTCCTGCCGCAATTGGACGCGGTGGTTCTGGAGGTATCCTTCGACGAGCTTTATGAAGGCTGCGGTCAGGTCGAAGAGATCGACCAGATCATGGCGGATGCCGGCTTTGCCCGTGTCGCCACCGCCTCGGTCCAGCATTGGAGCTGGGGCGACGCGCTCTATGTCAGGCGACGCTGAACAGCGATCGTTGCCGCTTCCCCGATCATCCGCTATGTCTCTGATACCAGGGAGTTTCCAGTTTGTGAGACGGGAGATCGCCGCAGCATGACGACCAACCGTCCAGTCGCCGATTTATCGGCCGATGTGCTGGTGCTGGGCGCCGGGATTGTCGGCGTCTCGACCGCGTATTACCTCGCAAAGCGCGGCAAATCGGTGGTCGTGGTCGATCAGTTGCCGGGGCCTGCCCTCGACACGAGCTTTGCCAATGGTGGGCAGATTTCGGTTTGCCATGCCGAGCCTTGGGCCAGCCCCGATGCCCCGCTCAAGGTGCTGAAATGGCTGATGCATGAAGACTCGCCGCTGCTGTTCCGCCCCCGTCTCGACCCGATGCAATGGTGGTGGCTGGTGTCCTGGCTGGCGGAATGCCGCCCCGCCCGGTTCAAGCAGAACACGCTGGATATTCTCAAGCTCGCGACGCTTTCCCGCACCAAGATCCAGGAAATCCGCGCGGATGAGAGCCTGGTCTATGACCATAAGACGCTCGGCATCCTGCATTTCTTCCGCAGCCAAAAGGCGTTCGACGGCGCGCTGCCGATGGTCGAGCTGATGGCGCAATTCGGCTGTGAACGACAGCTTGTCGATCGTCAGCGTATCCTCGAAATCGAACCGGCGCTGGCAGGGGCGGCGAGTGAAATCGTCGGCGGCACCTACACGGCGGAGGATGAAAGCGGCGACGCCCATCAGTTCACCGTCGAGCTGACCAAGGTTTGCGAGCGGATGGGCGTGCGCTTTCTCTATAATCATCAGGTCGTGAAACTCGACGCTGAGATGGGCCGTGTGACCGGCGTCGATCTGCGCAACCTGACCGACGCCAGCTATCGCACGCTTAAGGCCGGTCACTACGTGATGGCGATGGGATCATTCTCACAGGCGCTGCTGGCGCCGCTTGGGGTCCGCCCGAATATCTATCCGGCGAAGGGGTATTCGGTGACGATCCCGATCGCCGGACATAATGGGGCTCCCACCGTCTCACTGACCGATGACGCCTATAAGATCGTCTATACCAGGCTGGGCGACCGGCTGCGCGTCGCCGGAACTGCGGAATTGAGCGGCTATAGCCGCGACATCAACCGGGTTAGGGCCGAGGCGCTGCTGAACCGAACGCGCGAGGTTTTCCCGTCGGCCGGGAATTTCGCGGAGGCGACGTTCTGGACCGGATTGCGCCCGACCACGCCGTCAAACCTGCCGTATCTTGGGCGGTCGCCGCTGACCAACCTGTCGCTCAACGCCGGGCACGGCACCCTTGGTTGGACCATGGGGCCGGGCTCCGGCTATTTGTTGGCAGAGGCGATCGTGGCAGGCGATCCCCGGACGACGCTTATTTAGGGTCGACGCTTACTTAGGCGGGGCGACGATCAGCTGCGAAAGCCCGTTATCGATGAGCGCTGGATTGTTCTTCTTCAGGACCTCTTCGACGAATTGGGCGCGGGCGTCGTTATATTTCGACTCGCGAATCTTCTGATTGATCTGTCCCCGCACTTCCTCAAGGGTCAGCTGCTTGGGCGGTACGATGTCAAGCATCTTGAAAATGTGCCAGCCATTGACGAGACGGATCGGTTCGCTGATCGCACCCTTCGTCAAGCCTGCAATGATGGGACGCAGGGCGGGGGTCAGCGTGTTCTCAGACGTCAGCGGCAATTCACCGCCCTTGGCAGCGCTATCAGGCTGATCGGAATCGGTCTTGGCGATAGCCGCGAAATCCGCGCCCTTGTTCTTCAGCTTGGCGACGACAGCGTTCTTTTTTGCCTCGGCCGCTTGTTGGACTGTCGCGTCGGCCTTGGCGTCGAGCGCGATTAAAATATCCGCCAAACGGAATTGGCGCGGGCCCATCAGATTAGCCTTGTTGCTTTCATAGACTTGGCGGATTTCCGCGTCGCTCGACTCAGGAATGCTGCTGGGCGGGACGGAGGCGGTGACATAGGCGTCGATCAGAATTTGGCGGCGTGACGCTTCCAATCGGGCGAGGACGTCCGGCTGCTGATCGATCTTCTTCGCCTTGACGTCGTTCAGGATCAAGCCCTCAGCCAATTGGCCGTTCACGACGGTGCGCAGCTGGTTGAGATTGCCTTGAATCGCCTTGCGTTGCTCTTCCTGAAAGGTTCCCAGCGCCTTCTTCATGTCGCCCACGGTCACCGTGACGCTGCCGGCCGTGCCGACGGCATCGGTATCCGCCGCCCATGCGCCGGATACGCCATTGACGCAATATGCCAACACCAGCGACGCCAACCCGGCATACGCTATATTCGAAATCCTGCCCATTGCTGTTCCTCTGGAAGCTATACCGCGCAGTCAACTGCCCGATTCCGGGTGATTGCGCAAGAGCCGTCGGCATTTCCACGCCCGAACTTCAGTTGACGTGGTGCTGACAAAGCCGTTTCTATCGCGCGGTTCATTCTCATACGACCATCAAGGGGCGTTCATTTGGCCGATATCCAGTTGACCAATGCCACGGTCACTTTCGGCGGAAGGCCGGTTTTCTCAAGTGTCGATCTCGCCTTGGGCGAGGGCGAGCGTGCTTGCCTGGTCGGTCGTAACGGCAGCGGCAAGACGACGCTGCTGAAGGTGCTGGCCGGGCGGATCGATCTCGATCAGGGCGAGCGGTTTGTCCAGCCCGGTGCCGCCATCGGCTATCTGCCACAGGAACCGGTATTCGGCGACGCGGCCACTGCCGAAGACTACGCGGCGTCGAGGCTCGATGATGAAGGGCTGCGCCGTTTTCATGCGCTGGCCGAACGGCTTGGCATCCAGCAGGGCGCGGCATTGGCGTCCCTGTCGGGCGGCGAGGCTAGGCGGGTTGATTTGGCGACTGTGCTCGCGGGCCGCCCGGAAATCCTCTTGCTCGACGAGCCGACCAATCATCTTGATCTGCCGACCATCGAGTGGCTGCAACAGGAACTGTCGCGCTGGCGCGGCGCCATGCTGCTGATCAGCCATGACCGCGCGTTTCTGGCAGCCGTCACCAATCGCGTGTGCTGGATCGATCGGGGCGTGATGCGCCGCCTGGGCGACGGGTTTTCGGCGTTTGAGGCGTGGGAGGAGCAGGTTCTGGCCGCGGAAGCCCAGGAACAGGCGCGGCTGAACAAGCGCCTACAGGCCGAAACCCATTGGCTGCATCGCGGCGTGACCGCCAGGCGCAAGCGTAATGAGGGGCGTCTACGGGCGCTCAAGGCGCTTCGCCAGGACATGGCGGAGCATATCGGCCCGACCGGCGGCGCTAAGCTCGAGGTCACCACGGCGACGGCCGGCGGTTCGCTTGTCATGGAAGCGCTGCATGTCACGAAATCACTCGGCGAGCGCATCGTCGTCGATGATTTCTCGATCCGCATCCGGCGCGGCGCCCGGATCGGCATTATCGGGCGCAATGGCGCCGGCAAAACCACGCTGCTGCGCCTGTTGACCGGGGACCTCGCGCCGGACAAGGGCAAAATCCGCCTCGGCATGGGGCTGGAGGCGGTCTATTTCGATCAGAACCGCGCCGCCCTCGATCCAGAAATGACACTGTGGAACGTGATGGGGGAGGGCAACGACCAGATCTTCGTGCAAGGCAAGCCGCGCCACGTGGTGACCTATCTGCGCGATTTCCTGTTCACCGATGAGCAGGCGAACGGCCCGGTCAAGGCCCTGTCGGGTGGCGAACGGGCGCGGTTGCTGCTCGCCAAACTATTCGCGAAGCCGAGCAATCTGATTGTGCTCGACGAGCCGACAAACGATCTCGACATGGATACGCTTGATCTGCTGCAGGAGGTCATCGCCGACTATGATGGCACTGTCCTGCTGGTCAGCCATGACCGCGATTTCCTGGACCGCACCGTGACCTCGACCTTGGTATTCGAGGGCGATGGGAAGATTGGGGCCTATGCCGGCGGCTACACCGATTATCTGCGTCAACGGCCGCAACCGGTGGAGGCGAAGGGCGAAGCAAAGCCAGGGGCCAAGCAAACGCGGCCACGTACTGGTGGCACCGCCTCGACGCGCCTGACCTATAAAGACCAGCGCGAATTGGATTTGCTGCCGGGCCAGATCGCGAAGATGGATGCGGAGATTGCGTCCCTGGAGGCAAAACTCGCCGATCCGGATTTCTACCGTCGGGATGCCGCCGGTTTCGCCAGTGTGACCGCAAAGCTCGATACGCTGCGCGCGGGTCACGCGGCAGCGGAGGATCGCTGGCTCGAATTGCAGATGATGGCGGATGCGGCACAGGTGCAGCAGTGACCATCATCGACCGGCCATCGCCCAATTGCGAACCCCGGCCGGCTTCAGCCTCGATCGATCTGCTGATCCTGCATTACACCGGCATGCAGGACGGCGCAGGAGCCTTGGCGCGGCTGACCGATCCGGCGTCGAAGGTCAGCGCGCATTACGTGATCGACGAAGACGGCACGATCTATCGACTGGTCGATGAGGCGATGCGGGCGTGGCATGCCGGCGCCGGGTCATGGGGGCGCATCCACGACCTTAATAG
>CAIZEE010000630.1 GCA_903931835.1 uncultured Elstera sp. | reverse complement strand
GGTGGTGCGATCAATCAGGTCAGCAAGGCGGCTGGCATGGCCGCATTCGGCCGCGTCACGCTGGAAGGCGGCACCAATAACGAGGCGCGCGGTACGGCCGATCTGGACACGCCGATTGCAGCGAACACCGCCATCCGCATCAATCTGATGGGCGAGACCTCGCAGGTCACCGACCGCAACGATGTCCAGAACAAGCGTCTCGGCTTTGCACCGACGCTCACCTGGGGCATCGGTCAGCCGGATACCGTCACCGTCGCCTATCTGCATCAGGAAGAAGACAATCGGCCCGATGTCGGCATTCCCTTCGTGCTGGGCAATCCGGCGCCCGTACCGGCCAACGGCGATTACGGTCTGATCGGCGACCATCAGACAGCGGATGACGACATCTTCACTCTGCGCTATCGCCACGAATTCAGCAAAAACCTGTATGTCACCGACACGGCGCGCGTGGCCAACTATGAGTTCGGCTATTTCTTTGCGGCCCCCAATTTCGGCCGCCAAGTGATCACGCCGGCGACGCCGTTATCCAGCATCCTGGTCGGCCGCGACGCGCCCAGCAGTTCGGGTACTGAGAATAACTTCACCAACCAGACCGATATCACCTGGAAGGTCGAGACCGGGCCGATCTCGCAAAAGCTGGTCGGCGGCATCGAACTTAGCCGCGAAACCTATGCGCTAAAGCGCTACAGCAATCCGTTCAATAACAACAACGCGTGGATTGCAGAGACGCCGCTGCTCGACCCCAATCCCGAGACGGTCTTGCCGACCGAACCGATCTCTTCGGTCCAGAATACGACGGCGATATCACAGGCCTTCTATGCGACCGATACGATTAGCTACACGCATTGGGTCGATCTGATCATAGGATTGCGTCATGACCGCTTCGCCGCCAGCTACGGCTCCTATGCGCCGCTGACGGGCGTGGGTGCGCATCTCGACCATACCGACAATCTCTACAGCCCACGCGTCGCCCTGGTCGTCAAGCCGACCGAGACGATGAGCTATTATTTCTCTTACGGCACGTCATACGACCCGTCGGCGGAAGCGCTGTCGCTGACGACCAAGACCGCCAATCTTGGGCCCGTCAAGGCCAAGACCTATGAGGTCGGCGCCAAGACCGATTGGCTCGACGGACAGCTCACCGTCACCGGCGCCTTGTTCCATACCGAGGTCGATAACGCCCAGACCAACGATCCCGATAATCCGACGCTGACCGTGCTGAACGGCGATGAGCGGGTGCAGGGATTGGAACTGGGCGTGACCGGTCATATCACGCCCGATTGGGAGATTTCCGCCGCCTATACCTATCTCGAAGGCGTCACGCTCGCGTCGGGCAATGCCGCCTATATTGGCGAAGAGATGCCTAATGTGGCGAAGCATTCGGCCAATCTGTGGACCGAATATTACCTGACGAGCGGTGTCGAACTGGGTGCCGGTCTGATCTATGAGGGCCATCGTTTTGCCGATAGCGGCGAGGCCGCCAACCTACCCTCCTTCATCATCTGGAATATGATGGCGTCATATCAGCTGACCGATCAGGTGAAGCTGCAGATGAATGGCCTCAACCTGTTCGACAAGACCTATTACAGCGGGTCCTACTACTCATCAGCTTCGGAAAACCACGTCATTCCAGGCGCTGGGCGGACCTTCAAAGTCTCGACGATGGTCTCGTTCTAGGTCCGCCATGCTGATCGAGGTTCCAGCGGTCCTGACATCCCTTCAGCTCGCGAGTTTCCTTGGCGCGCTGAAGGATGCGGCCTGGGTCGATGGCAGGCTGACTGCCGGCCCGCAATCGGCCGAGGTGAAGGATAATCTTCAGGCTGACGCTGCCGACGCAACCGTGCGGCGGCTCAGC